>WBXE01000070.1 GCA_008932955.1 Verrucomicrobiota bacterium | reverse complement strand
TCACGGTAAGGTCAAAGCCCTAGCCGATGCCGCACGCGCCGGCGGTCTCAAATTCTAACGCCCATCTCCTCATGGTAACTAATCCTGAACCAACTAACACACCCGCAGCACCTGCTGCCCCAGCGGCGGCAGCCATTGGCCCGGTGGCACCCACCATCACCGCCCCGCCCCACCGCGAATATCGTGGCGGCGGCCAAGGCGGCCAGGGCGGCCAAGGCAATCGTGGCGGCCAAGGCGGCGGCGGCGGCGGCGGCGGTCAAGGCGGCCGTGGTCGTGGCCCACGGCGTGAAGAACGCGTCGCTCCGACCGATGCGGATGGCAATGAGATTTCCGAAAAGGTGGTCTTCATCAATCGTTGCGCCAAGGTCGTCAAGGGCGGTCGGCGCTTCAGCTTCTCCGCTCTAGTCGTCTCCGGCAACAAGGTCGGCAAGGTCGGCCTCGGCTTCGGCAAGGCTAACGAAGTGGCTGACGCCATCAAGAAAGCCAGCGAGGGTGCTAAAAAGGTCCTCAAGCCGATGTGTATCGTCGATGGCACCATCCCCCACGAAATCTACGCTGAATTCGGCGGTGGCAAGGTGCTCCTCAAGCCGGCCTCGCCCGGTACCGGCATCATTGCCGGTGGCGGCGTGCGCGCCGTCTGTGAAGCGGTAGGCATTCGTGACGTACTTGCCAAGTCGATGGGCTCGTCCAATCACGCCAACGTGGTCAAGGCCACACTCAAGGCCCTCTCGCAACTGCGCACCCGCGACCAGGTGCTCTCTGCCCGCGGCAAGAAAAAGCGCGAGAAGGCAATCTGAAGACTAATCGATAAATCTCCCTCCCATGAATCTACAAACACTCAGCCCCAATCCCGGTGCCAAGCATCGCACCAAACGCCTTGGCTGTGGCGAAAGCTCCGGCCACGGCAAAACCTGCTGCAAAGGCAACAAGGGTCAGAAAGCCCGTTCCGGTAGCGGCACCCGCGTCGGCTTCGAAGGCGGTCAGATGCCATTGCATCGGCGTCTGCCCAAGCGCGGCTTCAATAACTACGATTTCCGCGATGTCCCCGGCGTGATCAACGTCGGCGATCTCGACGACGCGTTTGAAGCCGGTGCCATCGTCGATGAGGCCGCCCTGCGCGCCAGCGGCTTGCTCAACGGCCGTTGCGATTACGTCAAGGTCCTCGGCACCGGTGAAGTCACCAAGGCGTTTACCCTGGTGGTCAAGACCGCCAGTACTTCCGCCCGTGAGAAAATCGAAAAAGCCGGTGGCTCGGTTCAGGCAGCTGCTTGATCCTGCTTGCTCTCATTCATTGATCTCCGGTGAGGAAGTGCCAGCGCACTTCCTCGTCGTGTATCTAACCCGATCCTCAGTCCCGTCCCCACTCAGTCATGATTTCCGCCTTTGCTAACACTTGGAAAATCCCGGAACTCCGGGACCGTATCCTCTTCACTCTGTTCCTTATCGTCATCGTGCGCCTCGGCACACACGTGACGATTCCCGGCGTCGATGCCACCGTCATCAAGGCTTGGTTGGATAGTTTGCAGAAGCAGGATCCGGCCAGTCCCTCCGGCGGCATCACCGCGCTGCTAACCGTCTTCTCGGGTGGCGGTCTGCAACAGGCGGGCATTTTCGCCCTCGGCATCATGCCCTATATCTCGGCATCCATCGTGGTGCAGCTGATGACGGCCATCGTGCCCAAGCTCTCGCGCCTCGCTCGTGAGGACGGCGGCCGCCAGAAAATCACCCAGTACACCCGCTACATCACCATTGGCATTGCCTTGGTGCAGGGGTTTTTCGTCACCCGCAGCCTGATGAGCCCGGGTAGCATCCCCTACATGCAAGGCGTGGAGAAATTCGGCATCTTGGTGCCTGATCCATCGTACACTTGGATCGCCATCACCGTCATAACTATCGTGGCAGGCACCGTGCTGTTGATGTGGATCGGCGACCAGATGACTGACAAGGGTATCGGCAATGGCATCTCTATCATCATCACGGTAAATATCATTTCCGCGCTGCCCGGCGCGCTCATCCAGGCCTGGAAGTACTTCACCAGCGGTGAGAACCAAGGGTTTCACTCGCTGATGATGGTGGTGATGATTGCACTGTTGCTGGTGGTCATCGCGGCGACTATTTCCATTACCCAAGCGCAGCGCCGCATTGCCGTGCAATACGCCAAGCGCAACGTCGGCCGCAAACAATTCGGCGGCCAAACCCAGTACCTGCCGCTTAAGGTCAACTATGCCGGGGTGATGCCTATCATCTTCGCATCCGCCGTGCTGTCGTTGCCGCCGATGATGTTGCAGTGGTTTTTCCCCAACCAAGCGTGGTCCACCAAGCTGTATGGCGAGCTCGCCGGCGGTGGCACTTACTATTACATTCTCGGCGGAATTGGTATCTTCCTGTTCTCTTACTTCTGGGTGGCGATGATGTTCCAGCCATCGCAAATCGCCGAAGACCTCAAGCGCAACGGCGGCTACGTTCCCGGTGTGCGGCCCGGCAAACCCACCGCCGACTTCCTCGATTTCACCATGACCCGGCTGACTTTCGCCGGTGCCATTTTCCTAACGGTCATCTTCATCCTGCCAGTGGGCGTCGGCAAGTTGGTCGGCCTGCCACCCGGCTCGCTGGTGCTGCACTTCTTCGGTGGTACTTCGTTGCTCATCATGGTCGGCGTCATCCTCGACGTTATGCGCCAGGTCGAAACCCATCTGTTGCAGAAGCATTACGATGGCTTCTTGCGCAAGGGTAAACTCAAGGGTCGCTATGACCGCCTCAGCCAGACCGGTGATGGTGCCTCGCGCACCGCCATGGTCTATCTGTGGGTGGTCATCGCCGTGCTGATCGTCTTCGGCATCACCGCTTTCATCTATAAGGGCTAAGCGTCGAGCTTTTAGATATCCACCCCTGCCAGCAAGGTGTCTCGTCGCGTCCGCATCCCTATCAAATCCGCGCGGGAGATTGATTTTATGCGCGCCGCTGGCGCCATCGCTTCTACCATTCTGCAGGCGCTGGCTAAGGCCGTCGAGCCCGGCCGTACTACCGCCGAGATTGATCAACTCGCCGCCGCGCTGATGCGCCAGCACGATTGCAAAAGCGCCTTTCTCGGCTACCGCGGGTTTCCCGGCTACACCTGTATCTCTATCAACGAGGAAGTCGTCCACGGCATCGCCGGCCCGCGCCGCATCATGCCCGGCGATATCGTCAAAATCGACGTCGGCATCATCAAGAGCGGCTTCATCGGTGACAATGCCACCACCGTCCCCGTCGGCGATGTGGCGCAGGCCACCCGTCACCTGTTAGCCGTGACCGAGCAGTCGCTCTATCAGGCTATCGACCGCGCCCGCCCCGGTGCCCGTCTCGCCGACCTGTGTGGTTCGGTCGAGGCCTATGTGGTACCGCGTGGTTACACGGTGGTGCGGGAATTCGTTGGCCACGGCGTTGGCCGACGCCTCCACGAAGAGCCCCAAATCCCTAATTTTCGGCCGCCGGGTGTCAGCACCACCCTGTTGCCCGGCATGACTTTGGCCATCGAGCCGATGATCAACGCCGGCGTGCCCACCGTGCGCATTCTCGGCGACGGCTGGACCGTCATCACCGACGACCGCAAGCCGTCCGCCCACTTCGAGCACACCGTTCTGGTCACCCACGGCGAGCCCGAACTGCTCACCTGGCGCCCCCGCGAGGCCCTCCCGGAAATGCTCGGCCTGGCCCCGCTCTAGCATTAGAGGTAGAGCACAATCACCAGGATAAGGAGCCACCACATTCCTGTGGTGGTAGCGAAAGGGCTGCCCATGAGTGAGCGCCGAAGGCTCCTCTCTTGGCCGGTCCTTCCGCGCGACGACAGCAAAGCCGACGCTCGACCACGAGCAGATAGTGGTTCAAGACGTCCACATTGTGAAGTTGGCTTTGGAGAAGTTTGGCTCACACCCCGAACGGGTCTTCTCCGATTGCCTCATCCTCGAGGCCGCCTGTGCCGCAGGACGTGTCCCTCTCGCGACGTTTGATCGCCGCCTAGCCAAACTCAACGGATCTCAAAAGTTGTGAGGAACCTTTCCCGTTCATCACCCCAGCCTAACCGCCTCGTGCAGTTTGCGCCCGGCTCCCAGCACACGATAGTCGTCGTAGTTCACCTTTTCCGCGGCTGGCCCGAACACTCCCTTAGATATGTTGTTCACTACCCACTCGGCGCAGGCTTGCGCTGCCGTTAAATCCTCCGCGGAAAAATCCATCCACTCGTGCAAACCCACATCGCCCTCGGTGGCACCCAATCTGAAATAACACGGACGCGGCAACGTCTCGTTGCGCCGCACCAAGGCCAAGGCATACATCGGCAATTGCAGATTCATCCAGCGATACTCGAGCACCTTGCCATTCGCCGGGCGTTCATGCAACGCCGGTGAATCAGTTAGGTGAGCTGCCACCACGGTGCTGGCCAGCAGCTTGCTGCGATGCGCCTTTTCCACCCCGTCCACCTGGCCTGTCTTGTAGTCGATGACCCGCAGCTCGCCGCTGTCGCGGTGGCGGTCGATGCGGTCGATTTTGGCCACTACCAACGCCTCGCCGACCTCTAGTTCCACTTTGCGTTCGACGTCGACCACCTGCCAGCCATCGGCGCGCTGGCAGGCTTGGATGCGTGCCAACCAGGTGAGGCGCTGGCGCAGCGATTCGGTCTGAATTCTAACGGCCATGGGCACGCGGTTGCCGAACCACTCGGCCACCACCCGATCGAGTTCGGCAGACAGCCAAGCGTTTAGAGGGGCGGTCTGATCGAGCTCACGGGCTTCAACGTCTTTGCCCCAGCGTTCCAATACCTCGTGGGCGACCGTGCCAAAATCCCTGTTATTCCACTCGACCCGCCCGGGCTCAGGTTGTTGCATGCGGAGCATATGCTTCAAATAGTAGCGCAACGGACAAGCCAGATAATCGGTGATAGAGGTCACGCTGATGCGTGTGGGGGCTGCTACTTTGCGCAACGACCATGGCCAGTCAGGGTGCCAGCGCAGGCCAGCTTCCGGTGGCTCGATCTCGCGGAACAATGTCGCTACCCGCTGCGGCAATGCCGAGCGTTCGGCGGCTAACAATAAGCGGGATGGCAGCAAGGTTTCGCCGCCGCTACCTGTCTTGCCGCAAATCACATCCACCCGGCCGCCGTCGCTGCGGGCCTCGACCATCGTCTTGAACAAGAAGGCATCGCGGGCCGCCCGCATGGCATCGGTGATGAGGCCAAGGCGTTCGCGGGCCTTCTCGCTCAGCCACGGGTCGTTGCCGGAGCGTGCCGGCACATGGCCCTCATTCATGCCGCAGAGCACCAGGTGCCGGCCGGGCTCATAATACAAGTCCAGCCAACCGTGAACATCAATCACCCGGCCGCTTGGTGGCAGTGGGACGGCCGCCGCCACTTCATCCAACATTAAATCCAGCCAAAACCGCGCGTCGCGTTTTACCCGCCCGATCACCGGCGCCGCCTGCCCCAGCCACTCGCTCAGGCTCGCAGCCATGGCCGCAGACGACGGACCGCAGTGAGCGAGCGCCTCTAACATTTCTACAAGGGCTCCCGCGAAGTTGTCGCGGACAAACCGCGCGCGGCGCTTTTCCAAGGCCACCGCGGCGCCCAGCACCTCCATCGCTGCGGCCTTGTCGGCGTCGCTACGAAACACCTCCGCAACGATCCGCCGTTGCAAATCCTCACTGCGCATGACCATCCATCCCTCGCGCATTTTCGATAGGCACTGGGCTTTCTGCGCACGGCGCCCACCGATGAGCACGCCGGTTTCCGGCAGCGTCAGCAAATCGGCCAGCACCGCCAACGTCGGCTCCGCCAACCACTCGCCCCAAATTTTGAACCACCGCGCCATGCCCGCCGTCGGCTGCAGCGCCGCCGGATGAAATGCCGGCCAGCCGCTGCGGGTCAGTGCCCGCGCCAATTCCTCGCCGGCTTGTACGTCGGCCGCGGCCACTGCCACCTCGTTAGAATTGGCGCCTTCCTCGCCGATCACCCGCAACGCCTCCGCGGCCTGCTGGCGCGGATCGGCCACTAGCCGCACCGAACCGGTAGCGCCCTGCGGCCATGGCAGCGGTCGCTCGGCCCACGCTGCCAAGGGACGGCCGCTCTCTGTAAATCCGTGAGCCTCATCCTGTGGAGCGCCGAGCAACACGGTGAGGCGTTGTAGCGGCGCTCTGTGAGCGTCGCAGTCAATGAGATGCGCATCTTTGGCTGTCGGCGCTGGCAGAGCGCCGCCACAAGGCAATTCAGCATCCTCCTGCGCCCAAGCCAGCAACGCCCGCTCGACGAGCGGCGGGAGTTCCGTTACGCCTGCGAGAACGATATGGGAAATGCCCCCTGGCAGCTTGAACTCAGTCGCCAGCAGCCGGCTGCGACTCACATAGCCCCAACTTTCCAGCTTGCGCTCAACCCGCCCCTCCAACCTGGCCAGCGCGTCCCAGCGCTCGTTCTCCACGCTCTCGCGCAGGCATCGTGCGGCGGCGCTGAGGGTGAGCCCATTTTCCTGCAAGGTGTGTCGCAATTGCACCCATTCCTTGGCCAGGCCAGTGGCCCATTCGCCGTCCGCTGCCGGGGCCTCGGGAAAAACCCCCGCGTATGCCGACCAATCCGTCACCCCTTCCAGCACTTCCACCCACGCCACTTGCTCGGCCCAGTCCGGCGCCACCTCGCCTAGCGCGGGTGAAATTTTCAGCAACGAGCCCGGGGTGGCAATCCGTGGCGAGAGCAACGCACCTGCATCCTCCGCCAAGGCTTCGCGCAGACGTCGGCCGCTTTCCGCCGTGGGCACCACTACCAGCATGCCTGGCAATGACTCGCCCCGATTTAACATCCACTCCACTGCCAGCCCCAAAAACGGCCGGTCCCATCCGAGAAATACGCGCTGTGGCATGCCCCCAGCATGCCCCGTTCCGCCAGCCCGGCAAACTAAAACCATCCGCCTATCGTCCCGCTTCGATGGAAAAATTCTTCCGCTCATTGCCCCCCCGAGGCGTCGTTCGCCAACTCCCCACCCCCACCCCAAGCGCTCCAGACCGCCGTCGGCGGTGCCTGCCGTGGCGGTTGTAATGGGTCAATTCAGAGCGGGTGCGGGCATTTTGTTACGGGTGATGGAATTCGTCAGTGATCCGCCTTGACTTTGCTATCTCGGGGTTCTTCATTTGCCGCCCCTATGTCTTCCATTCTCGAAAAACTCGCCGAGCTCGGCCTGGTTTTGCCTGCGGTGCCTGTGCCGGTAGCGGCGTATGTGAATTGCGTGCGGAGCGGCAACCTGCTGTTTCTATCTGGCGGGCTGCCGATCGATGGCGATACGAAGGTCGTTGGCAAAGTGCCCACCGAGGTATCCATTGAGCAAGCGCAGGCGGGAGCGCGGATGATTGTGCTCAACCGCCTGGCGGTCATTGAGAACAGCATTGGATCGCTTGACAAGGTCGTGCAGATCGTCTCTCTCACGGGTTTTGTGAATTCCGCGGCGGACTTTTACGGTCATCCACAAGTGATTAACGGGGCCTCGGAATTGCTGGTGGAAATTTTCGGGGACAAGGGCAAGCACTCGCGCACCGCCCTAGGTGCCGCGGCGCTGCCACTCAACGTGGCGGTGGAAATCAATCTCATCGTTGAGGTCGAAAACTAACAGCCCATGAATGCCTCGGTTCCGACCCGCGCCAACGCGGATGTGCTCGAAGAAAATTACGCCCTCTGGCGTGAGGATGCAGGATCAGTGACGCCCACTTGGTCGGCGTTTTTCGAGGGTTTTGAGCTTGGGGTGGCCCAACCCGGGCAAGCGGCAGCGAGCGGGGTTGGCAGTGGGTCGGCGAGCGGCGGGGAGGACCTGGAATTTATCAGAAAGGTTGCCGGCTTGATTGAGGATTACCGAGCGCTGGGTCACACGCAGGCGCACATCAATCCGTTAGCGGAAGAGTCGCCGCCGGGCAATCCCCGCCTAGCCATTAAGGCATTGAACTTCAGCCAAGCGGATCTGGCCCGCGTGACTTCCCATCCATCGCTGCATCAGGGTCAATCCATGCCGCTGGGCGAACTGCTCAACTCACTTACCGCGACGTATTGCGGCAGCATCGGGTTCGAGTTTATGCACATCAGCGACACTGCGGTGCGCGAATGGCTGCGCGAACGCATCGAGGCCCGCGTCAGCGAACCGCCTGAGTCGCCGGCCCGCCAGGCCGACGCGCTGCGCTGGTTGTTGGAGGCGGAGGTTTTCGAGCAATTTATTGGGCGCAAATTTCTTGGTGAGAAACGGTTTTCGCTAGAAGGGGGCGAGGGTGCGATGATCGTGCTCAACGCGATTTTGGAAAGTTGTCCGGCCAGCGGAGTGGCGGAGATTGAGATGGGCATGTCACATCGCGGGCGGCTCAACGTGCTGGCCAATTTTCTCCGCAAAACACTCACCACCATTTTACTGGAATTCACCCCCAACTTTGAGCCCGATGTGGTGGCTGGTGATGGCGATGTGAAATACCACCTCGGCTACGAAAACTTCCGCGAGTTGGCCGATGGCAAGGTGCGCGTCAACCTCGCTGCCAACCCGAGCCACCTCGAGGCGGTCAACTCGATCGTCGAGGGCAAGACCCGTGCCCGCCAGCGCATTCTCGGCGACGACGCCACCGGCACCAACCGCAAGCGGGTGCTGCCACTGCTCATTCACGGCGACGCGGCATTTGCCGGCCAAGGTTCGGTGGCTGAGTTGCTCAATCTATCGCAACTGCCCGGCTATCGCACCGGCGGCACCCTCCACCTGATTATTAACAACCAGATTGGCTTCACCACTGATCCGGCTGACGCCCGCTCATCGGCGTACGCCACCGATGTGGCCAAGATGATCGAGGCACCGATTTTGCATGTCAATGGCGAGGACCCGCTGGCGCTCCACTGGGCCGGACGTTGCGCCCTGGAATTCCGCCAGCGCTTCGGCCGCGACATGGTCATCGACCTGTTGTGTTACCGCCGCCAAGGCCACAACGAAGCGGACCAGGCGGCTTTCACCCAGCCGCTGGTGGCCAAAAAAATTGCCGTACGCGAGACGTTGGGTCAGTTATACAAGCGGCAGCTGGTGGGGCGGGGGGTTCTCGAGTCCGAGGAAGCCGACGCGATTGAGCAAACGATTTGGGACAAGCTGGAAGCCGGCTATCAAAAGATGACGGAGCTGAGCAACGGCGGCGAGCGCACGGCCTTCACTGGTTCGACGGCGATCGTTCAACCGGCGTATTCGCATGCGCCGGTAGCCACCGGCATCAGCCGCGAGCGCCTCCACCACCTCGGCAAGGCCCTCACCACGCTGCCTGCCGACTTTCACCTCAATGCCACTCTGGCCAAACGCTTCCTGCCGCGGCGTGTCGAAACCTTGCAGCAGGGTGGGCCATTTGATTGGGCGTTTGCCGAGTCGCTGGCCTTCGGCTCGCTGCTGATGGAGCAGACGCCGGTGCGCTTATCGGGGCAAGACAGCCGGCGCGGCACGTTTTCACAGCGCCACGCGGTGTTTTACGATGCGGAAACCCACGCGAGCTACATCCCCTTGGAGCATCTCGACCCTGGCCAAGCCCGGTTTTGTATCTATAACTCGTTGTTGTCGGAGTTTGCGGTGTTAGGTTTTGACTACGGTTACTCCCTTGGCTACCCGGCGATGCTCACGCTGTGGGAGGCGCAGTTCGGCGACTTTGCCAACGGCGCACAAGTCATCATCGATCAATTCATCACCAGCGCGGAAAGCAAATGGCAAACGCCTAGCGATATTGTGCTGATGCTGCCGCACGGGTACGAGGGAATGGGGCCGGAGCATTCCAGCGCGCGCCTCGAACGCTTCCTGCAACTCTGCGCCGCCGATAATCTCGTGGTCGGTAATTTCACCACCCCGGCCCAATTTTTCCATGCCTTGCGTCGGCAAAAGCTCCGCAACTGCCGCAAGCCGCTCATCGTGATGACCCCAAAAAGTCTGCTCACACGCCAGGAAGCCGTGTCCCAAGAGGCGGATTTCCTCGAGGGCACCTGCTTTCAGGAAATTCTGCCAGACAGCCATGCCCACGAGGATCCGGCAGCGGTCGAGCGGGTGATTTTTTGCAGCGGCAAGGTATTTTACGATCTGTGTGGCCAGCGCCAACAATCCGCGAGCGCCAGCGCCACCACCGCCATCCTCCGCCTCGAACAACTCTATCCATTCCATCGGGAGTTGCTAGAGACACTCCTCAGCCACTACCCCGCCGCCAGCCAGTTCGTCTGGTGTCAGGAAGAACCCGCCAACATGGGTGCTTGGACGTACGTCGCGCCCTTGCTCGAAGCCGTGGTGGGGACTCGAGTCCGCTACGCCGGACGCCCCGCCGCCGCGAGCCCAGCATCCGGTTCCAAGGCTATTCACATCCGCGAGCAACAGGCGTTGCTCGCCCTGGCATTCAGTATCTAACATCAAACCATCTCCCATGCTCATCGATATTGTTGTTCCCGCAGTGGGCGAATCCATCACCTCCGCCAACGTCGCGTGCTGGCACAAAGCCTCCGGTGAGCTCGTCAGCAAGGGCGAGTTGCTCGTCACCTTGGAAACCGACAAGGTGTCCCACGAACTCACGGCTGCCAGCGACGGCCAGCTCGAAATCCTCACCACCGAGGGCCATGAAGTGCCCATCGCCAGTGTGATCGGCCGCCTGGATACCCGTGCGGTGGTCAGTCCGGCGAGTCCGATCAGTCCGATCAGTCCGGTCAGTCCGGTCAGTCCGGTCAGTCCGGTCAGTCCGGTCAGTCCGGTCAGTCCGGTCAGTCCGGTCAGTCCGGTCAGTCCGGTCAGTCCGGTCAGTCCGACAATTCCG
>WBXE01000069.1 GCA_008932955.1 Verrucomicrobiota bacterium | reverse complement strand
TCTTCGGTGGCGAATTCAAAAACAGGAACTCCAATGACCGCGCCCAGCACGCGGGCGAGTTGGGTTTTACCCGTGCCCGGGGGACCGTGGAACAGGATATTGACCCCGCCCTTGCGCCGGGAGATCGCATTTTTAAGATAGGGAATAAGCAGGTCGAGGCTGGGCTTAACATGCGGAAAGTCCACCAAGCCGAGAATGGGGGGAGGCGGAGAGACACCAAATTGCTTCAGGACCTCCTCACGATCGAATGCTTTGTGGAAGAGTTGCTGCGCCACCGGTCTGGAGAAAAACTCAAGATCTTTGGAGCGCGAGCCGCTCAGGGTGATCAACCCGCATTTGATCAATCGTCCATTCAGCGAAAGGGCTTTTTCAACCGCTGGACGGGGCAGGCCCAGCACCGTGGCATAGTAGCGCACCGGGTTCGAGGCAATGAACGTGTCGATCAAGCGTTGCGTGTCACTGAGGACAGGTTCGAGACAGGTGCAGGCGAAAAATTGCAGAACAGCAATCTCGGTCGGATTCAGTTTGAAGATGAGTCCCAATTCGGCGAAATTGCGGATTGCATGAATTGGCAGCCCGACGGCAGCGGGTGTTTTTTCCATGCCGGCGAGCATGGCAGCGAGCTGCCGATAAATTGCGGAAATGTTATCTGCATCGGGTTCTGGAGGCAGGCCCAGGAAGATGGCAATGTCTTGATCCGCGTAGTTGGAATGGCGGATAAACAGATCGCGGGCGAGACCCGGTGAAAAGGCCCGCAACACCCAGAGGGCGAGTTGGCGTGAATAGGACGTATTGAAGGGACGTGAAGCCATGGGAATGTCGGTGTGTAAGCACATATCTGTCGCTGAACAGTGCGATAGATTGGGTGGCACAAGGCATGTTATGCGCCGGGCGAATTAAGTTGCTTTTTTATATGTTTTTTCAGCACGAATGTCAAGCTTTTTTGCGATGAAAAGCGCTGGATTTTTCTACATCAAACATCAGCAAACGACCACAGCCGGAATTTGTGAAACGCATAACTGAGCGGAGCGAGAGCCCCGCAGCGGGACCGCCGGAGGGCGGGATCAAATGCAGAGCTTGCAGAGCAAATCGCTGAGATTCCTGCGCTGCCCCTAAGCCTTCTGAATAACTTGGAGCGGATGACGCATGGTAGGGAGCGACGACGTTACTGTCGTCGTGCGGAAGGGCCGCCCATGACCCGAGCCTCTGGCGCTCAATCATCTGAACTCAGTTAACGACCTCATTTTTTTACGAATTGGCGAGCTAGTTGAATTCCCTTAATTCGTGGCAAAAAACCACTGAAACACTGATGACCACTGAGCAAACTGATAAGAAATTTATAAATATTTCAGTGATTTCAGTGGCAATCAGTACCTCAGTGGTAAAATTCGTCACGCACAATCCCCCCAGGAAACCTTGAGCATGACCGCTATTTGAGGGAATTGAACTTGCTCGACCCAATGGCGATTTTGAGGTCGTATACTGAGTTCTGATCATGGGCCGCTCTTTCGCTACCACCACAATCCTCACCCTTCGTTCCCTTTGTTGTCTTCTGTGGAAAACCGGATTTGAACAGAAGGAAACGAAGATAACCAAGAATCTGTAGTGGCTCCTTGGCCCGAGCGACTCCTTGTGCCACACCCGCCCCTCGGGTTCTGGTGCTTGAAAGGAAAATTGAAACTATGTGAATCCATGAAAATTTCTTCTGCTCGAAGACTCATTCGCATGTGATCCAGCAGAAATTCCAGATGATTTGCCCTATCTTAGGGAGCGAATCCATAAGACACCCCAAAGTCTATGGAACAAATTTCAAATTTTACTGAACCGGGGATTCGCACTTTGGAAGTGAATGCGTCGTAGGAGTCAGAGTCGCCATCTTCATCCTCATTTTCATCTTCCGGCATAGGAGGCTCGGATTCTTGGTCATCGGGCAGATTCATGTGCTGATTGAATCGGCTCGAACGGAACTCAAATCCAAAGTCCGTAACTACAAAAAGGCTGTGTTCACAGATACACGTCGCCGGGTCGAACTCCCACCCCTCAGTATCATGACTGGGGCAAGCCTGAAACCCGCAAAATGGACATACAACAGGCTCGTCGTCGCTGAGCTCTTGTACCTGAATCAATGAGGAATCTGACATGGCTGTGAATTTGATTTAATCGTTATGCGCTTGGCGCGTCGTGCTGGGTTTTTGTACGATTTTCAATCACAAATGTCAAGCTTTTTTGCGATGAAAAGCACGGGGCTTTGGGAAATATTTCGGACAATATATCTCGACCCCGCGGAAGTAATGGGTAGCTTATCAGCAAGTCTTTCACCTCCACCAAAACAACAGTCATGTCATTTCCCATTCCCAAGCCACGGCGCGGCATTCACCGCGTTTTTACTGCCGCCCTCGTCCTGTCCATCTTGTCCGTGCTGACCCTGCCGCCAGCCATGGCTGCTGAAGCATCCACGGTCCGGGTGAAGGACGGTCACATCCAGGAATACGTCAACGGCTCACTGCGCCGATCCTACGGCTCGGATATTGTGGACGTGTCATCTGACGGCGAAATTGTGGCTGCGGTCACCAAGCAGGGGCGCATCCAAGAATACGCGAATGGCTCGCTGCGCCGCTCATATGGTTCGGACATTGTTCGGGTCAGGGTCAGCGGAGGTTCGGTTTTCGGTGACCTCAAAAACGGCCGCACCGCCGAATATGTGAACGGCTCCCTGCGCCGGACTTTTTGAGGTGTGAGGCTTGGCGCGATCATTGAGCCCGGAGACTGTCTCGATCTTCTTCATGCCCAATCCATCCGCCTCGTGGATGCCACCTACAATGGACCTGCGAATGACGCCCAGGCTGTCCATCACCGTCCAGTCCACCGCCAGCGCCTCGCCGGGCTTGTGATCCTGGGTGAAAAACACCTCCTTTTCCGGCCCCTCCGCCACTCGTCACAGCTTCACCCGGCGTTAGAACGTCGGCAACAGCCTCGTTTTGACCCCGCCGGGTTGGCTTTGCGCCAGATGCTCGAACAGCGCGTTGGCCTCCAATTCGGGGGACTCAATGCGCCCGCTCCTGTCCTTCACAGGGAGCAGGATTCCCGCTTGGATGATGCCGTGCCCGGAAGCAACTCCAACGCCAGATTCCCACCGAAATGAAACAACTCTCCCGACTTTAACTCGAAGGCTTCCGCTCGATCCAGCATGCGGACATAGAACTGTGTCATCTCAATGTTCTCATCGGCGCGAACGGCGCGAACGGCGCGGGCAAATCGAACCTCATCGATTTCTTCCGCATGCTCAACTACGCGCTTACCAGAGGTTTCCAAAGTCCTTACCTCAGTGACCGCGGGCCGGCGTCCCACATTCTGCACTTCGGAGCCAAACAAACGCCGCTGATTCATGCGGAACTGAAGTTTCGCTCGGACAAGGGAAACAACTTTTACCGATTCACTCTCGCGCACGTTCGGCAGGATGATACCTTCATCTTCACCAATGAGGAGGTCCAGTATCATACGGATGGCAGAGCGGCTCCCACCCCTCCGATTCCCCTGGGTCCGGGAGGGCATCGCGAAAGTGGACTTTCGGAGCAATGGAACCAACAGGATACCACCGTCAGTTTTATCAAAAAACTTATCGGCGGCTGCCGGGTCTATCAGTTCCATGATACCGGAGTGGCTTCGTTTCTGAGGGGGAAACCCTTCGTGGACGAATGCCGTTACCTGCGAGCCGATGGCGGTAATCTAGCCGCCGTGCTCCTGAAACTCCAACAACAGTATCCCGAGTATTTCTCTGACGTCATACGCAATCTTCAGGCGGTCCTCCCTTGGTTGGATCATCTCATCCTGGAACCGGAAGGACCACCAGGGAAACAGGTTGTCTCCCTCAGGTGGCGAGCCGTCGGTCACAGCGACTATGACTTCGTGTCCGGACAGCTTTCAGACGGTTCGCTGAGGATCATTGCCCTTGTGACTCTGCTGCTGCTCCCTGAGGACATGCTGCCAGACCTCCTCATCATCGATGAACCGGAACTGGGCCTCCACCCGGCCGCCGAGCAGGTGATCGCTGGCTTGATCAAATTCGCCTCCCGCCAGTGTCAGGTGATCGTTTCCACACAGTCTTCAACATTCATCGACCATTTCAGCGCGGACGATATCATCGTGGTGGAAAACCAAGACGGCAAAAGCTCCTTTGTCCGCCAGTCTGCCGAATCCCTTGGCAAATGGCTGGAGCGTTACACCCTCAGTCAGATCTGGAGCAAAAACATCATCGGAGGCCGGCCATGAGCAAGCGACTTTTCATCTACTGCGAGGGCCAGACCGAGGAAATGTTCGTGGAACGCCTGCTTCGCAATCGGCTCATCCAACACGGCGTGAAAGTCGAACGGCCAAAACTCGCTGCCACCTCGCTCGATCCGAAAGGCCAGCGCGGCGGTTTCGTGAACTGGGATGCCATCGAATTCGATCTCGGCGAAATCTTCGCTGAAAACAGGGATCCGGATATGAAGATCTTAAAGCTTCGAACGCCTACTTTGTTCTCAAGGACGCTGACTTTGAAACGGTGCGCTCGAAGTGCCCTCGTTTCGACTCATGGCTCCAGCACTGGGAAAACTGGGGAATGAATGCCTGAGGCAATTTAGGGAGCGAATCCATAAGACACCCCAAAGTGGATGGAACAAATTTCAAATTTTACTGCCCCGGGAATTCGCACTTTGGAAGTGTAGGTGGCAGTGTCTTAAAAACCTCTCTCCAAGCTTGCCCATCCGACTCGGCCGACTACCTTTGCGCCATGACCGCTGTTGTTTATCCACGCTCGAAAAGGGAGATCGATGCCGAACTCTCCCTGTTGGAGAAACATAGCCACGAGAATCGCAAGACCAAGGAAAGTGCCCGCGCTTATTTCGTGAGAGCTGGCATCATCACGAGGAGCGGCAAGCTCGCCAAGCCTTACCGCGAAAGCTAAGGACGCGCGCAAGAATAACAGTCACAAGGCATCTGAGATGCATTGTAGCGGCGCTCTGTGAGCGTCGATGCGAATGAGATGTCGCTAGCTGGAAACACGGTTCATTGGCGCTTCATGGTCATCGGCGGTCATAGACACGCCGCTACAATGCGATAGATATGTTTGCGTGCGTCCTATGCGTGAGAAATCCAGCGCTAATCATCGACTATTTCCGAGTGCGCGGGCGCTGAATTCCTCATGGCACTTGCGGCTGATCGCTGATTGCTGACAGATCTCGCCGCTCCACGAGGATCGCTTCCGCCTCGGCGAGGGAGATGCGGCGCTGGCCGTGGTGGAGATTCAGGAAGCAGACTTGGCCGTTGGCCAGGGTGACCACGAGGGTGCCGTCCACTTGGAGATATGGAATGGTCACGGCAGAGTCGGCGTTCCAGATGGCGAGGCAGGAAGGAATGGACTTGTGTCGAAGGCTGGCGGAACGGGCGGCGGGGGAGGCAAACCAGTCGCCAGAGAAGCGCCCTGGGATCCTTCTGGCGCGTTCTCGCGCATGGATCCATTCAGGGCAGTTTCTTTCGGCTAATTCTTCGGATTCAACTTCTAGGCAATGCCCGGACGTCCCGTCCCAGAGCCGAAGGGTTTCGTCCAGCGACCACGATAGGATTCGGTCGTCGGCCAGCGCCAGCGCACCAGTGACCCAATCTGAATGTCCTTCGAGAACGGCGAGGCATTGCCCGGACTTTTCGTCCCAGATCCGCAGGGTGTTGTCCTGCGACCACGAGAGGATGCGGCCGTCCGCCAATACCAGCGTGCCCCGGACATCCCTTGAATGTCCTTCGAGGACGGCGAGGCATTGCCCGGACTTCCCGTCCCAGATCCGCAGGGGATCGTCATACGACCTCGAGAGGATGCGGCCGCCTGCTATCAACAGCACGCCCTCAACTGGACCTGAATGCCCTACGAGGACGGCGAGGCATTGCCCGGACTTCCTGTCCCAAAGCCGCAGGGTGTCGTCATTCGCCCACGAGAGGATGTGGCCGTCGGTCAACACCAGCGCGCCCTTGACCCGCTCTGAGTGCCCTTCGAGGACGACGAGGCATCGCCCGGACTTCACGTCCCAGAGCCGCAGGGTGTTGGAGTCGGCCGCCCACGAGAGGATGCGGTCGTCGGCCAGCGCCAGCACGCCATCGACCGAACGTGAATGCCCTTCGAGGCCGGCGAGGCATTGCCCGGACTTCCCGTCCCAGATCCGCAGGGTTTTGTCATCCGACCACGAGAGGATTCGGCCGTCCGCCAGCGCCAGTGCGCCATTGACACTCTCTGAATGCCCATCGAGGGCGGCAAGGCATTGCCCGGACTTCCCGTCCCAGAGCCGTAGGGTTTTGTCGATCGACCCCGATACGTAGTCTTTCTCCGCCCACGAGAGTATGTGGCCGTCGGCCAGCACCAGCGCGCCAGTGACCCAGCCTGAATGCCCTTCGAGGACGGCGAGGCATTGGCCGGAATTCGCGTCCCAAAGCCGCAGGGTTTTGTCCTGCGACCACGAGAGGATGCGTCCGTCGGTTAGCGCCAGCGCGCCAGTGACCCAATCTGAATGCCCTTTGAGGACGGCGAGGCATTGCCCGGACTTCCCGTCCCAGAGTCGCAGGGTTTTGTCCATCGACCACGAGAGGATACGGTCGTCGGCCAGCGCCAGCGCGCCAGTGACCCAGCCTGAATGCCCTTCGAGGACGGCGAGGCATTGCCCGGACGTCCCGTCCAAAAGCCGCAGGGCGTCGTCATTCGACCACGAGAGGATGCTGCCGTTCACCAGCGCCAGGGCACCTGTGTCCCACCTGGAATGCCCCTCAAGAACGGCGAGGCATTGCCCGGACCGCCCGTCCCAGAGCCGCAGGGGTGTGTGCATCGACCACGAGAGGATGCGGTCGTCGGCCAGCTCCAGCGCGCCCCGGACCACCTTTGAGTGCCCTTCGAGGACGGCGATACATTGCGCGGACTTCCCGTCCCAGAGCCGCAGGGTTTTGTCCTCCGACCACGAGAGGATGCGGCCGTCGGCCAACACCAGCGCGCCCTTAACCCGCTCTGAATGCCCTTTGAGGACGGCGAGGCCTTGCCCGGACTTCCCGTCCCAGAGCCGCAGGGTTTCGTCATACGACCATGAGAGGATGCGGCCGTCGGTCAGCGCCAGCACGCCAGCGACTCCATCTGAATGCCCTTCCAGGACGGCGATGCATAGCCCGGTCTTCTCGCTCCAGAGCCGCAGGGTGCCGTCATCCGCCCACGAGAGTACGCGCTCGTCGGCCAGCGCCAGCGTGCCCTCGAC
Organism: Verrucomicrobiota bacterium; assembly: GCA_008932955.1. Lineage (GTDB taxonomy): Bacteria > Verrucomicrobiota > Verrucomicrobiia > Verrucomicrobiales > Akkermansiaceae > Luteolibacter. Next base: position 3,986 of record WBXE01000069.1, on the reverse strand, counting down.
CCTCTTTGAATGCCCTTCAAGGACGGCGAGGCAGGGGTTTGTGCGGACATGGGGCAGGCGGCGATTGCGCCGCAGCCAGATCCAGTCGCAGCGGTCCTCGGCGAGCCATTGCTCGGCACCGAGGGTCAGCGGGCTGTCGTCGGCATGTTCGACGGCGAGTTGGAGGAGAATCCGGTGGGCGGGCCATTCCGCGTTGCCGCGGCGAAGGATGTGGGCATTTTCGCGGAAGAAGGCGGACCAAATTCCCAACTGATTGACGACTTCCGGTGCTGCTTCACAGCGGAGCATCTCGTAGTTTTCAAACACCCCTTCGAGCAGACCGACGCGGAGCTTGTGCAGGAGGAAGGGAAAATGACTGAGAAGACCCGCCGCCAATTCCTGTTGGCCGGCCTGGGTGTGATGAAACACGCACTCGGAAAACCCGCGAACGCCGTCGGTTTCCCATTCCTTCAGCGGATCGGTTCCTTTGGCGCAAGTCGTGAAGTAGTCCGCCATTTCGCGATGCACAGCGACCGGCTCTGCGCGCAACCCGTATTGCTGCATCACGGCTTGCCGCAGTTGACCATGGAAGAAGTCGAGTTGCCCGCCGCGCCGCAGGAGATACCGGCGCAGGCCGCGTTCGATCAGCAGAGCGGTGGCAGCGGCGTCCGCGCCAAGTTTGCGGGCAAGCAGGTCGGCCAGTTCGTGGCTGGCCATGCCGACGCGGCTGTGGGCCAGATACAGGCACCACCACTGCACCGCCTCAGCGCCAAACACTTCCAACCGTTGCAGCACCCACCGGAACAAAGCCACCGTGTCGGGATAGTCGCGGGACATCGATGCGATGCGCGCCGGGACGATGACATTCAGATCGTTGCCCCCCAGCGTCCGCAGTTCGTTGAGCATCACCCGCAGGTAGAGCGGATTGCGCGCCTGCGTGACTGCACACATCATGTCCAGATGCTCGCGGTCGAGTTCGTGGCAGTATTCCTTGAGATACCCGACGACGATGATGCGGACATCGTCGTCGGTCAGCGGCCCGAGCGGCACGCGCAACGGTGCGGGTTGGCGTGAGGAGAGCGCTAGCGGGACGCGCTGTTCCGTTGTGAGGCTTTCTCCTCTGTCCGACTTCTGATCTCTGACCTCCGAGTTCTGAGATGCGTCCTCCACGCAGCTGACCACCACCCGCACGTTCGGACCGAGTCGCTGCGGCAACCAATACAGGCCGTGTCCGTCGGAAAGCTGGTTGAGCGCGTCTAGCAGAATCAACACCCGCGTCTCACCTTCGTAATCGCCGAGTCGTTTTGCAAGCCGGAGGCACAGGCTGTTGAAGTCCCGCTTCGGTTCCTCGCCATCCTTCTGCTCATCCGCCGGCCATTCGATGCCGCTGCGGTCGAGTTCGCCCAGCAAGCGGTCAACCAGCGCCTGAGCCGTCACCGAACTTTCCGTGGCCCCGACGAAATGGGTGATCAGGAAAAAGGATGTAGGATGAGGGATGAAGGATGAAGTACCAGATGGCGCAGAAGCTTTTGTGTCTACTTGCGGCAATTCCGAAAGTTGTTGATGCAGCTTCGCGATCAGCGCGGATTTACCTTGGCCGGGCACCGCCGCCACGACCGCGAGGCGGGGGGCGGCATCAGTGGTCGCGCTGATAAAATCGGTCAGTTGTTGGAGTTCATGGGTGCGTCCTTGGAACCCGTGAAGTCGCGAGGTGGCAAATGCCAGCATCTGTTCGCGCTCCGCATCCAAGCGATCCTTGAGGGGCGGCTTGGCCAGAGCCACGATTTTTTCCCAAAGCTCGGGTGGGACCGGAGTGGATTCGTCGGTATAACGGGAGTCGGTGTCGGGATCCGCGCCGAGAACCTGGTGCCAGACTTCCTTGCTGACGTAGCGTTCATCGCGCAACACGCCGGACCAGAGATCTTCCAGCACGAGCTGACCGAATGCTTCCATGCCAGTGAACTGCTCTCCCGTCCACTCAGGATGGTAATCCTGCACCGGGCGACCGCAGGCCCGGACTTCTTTTTTCAATTCGACGAGTTTGTCCAGCAGTGGCTTTGGGTCAACGTATTCATTGGCATCGGCAGGGGCATCCGTCGCGCGCAGATAAAAATAGCTGCGGGGCTTCCGATTCGTATCAAGCACGGCATGGCGCACTTCGAGATCGGTGATGGAGCGGGGCTTTATCTCCTGTCGGGCCTGATCCGCATCGTCCTTGAAATCCTTGACCTCCGGCACCCAGCCGTAGCGTTGGCCGAGGATGCAGAAGAAGAACGGCTCGACCCGGTCGATCCATTGCCGGCAGTATTCCCAGGAGTTGGCGGTTTCGCCATTGGCGTCCTTGCTGGGCACCCCCCAGCGCAGGTCCACGTCGAAGAACTCCAGCCCCAAGCGCTCGACCCGTTCGCGCAACTCCGGGAAGACGACGGTGACCAGATGGTCGCGCTCCGCATGCATGTCGCGGAACGTCGAACTGATGAAAACCCGGACATGGTTGTTAGGAGTTTGCATGGGGTAAATGCTAGGTGTTGAGTGGATTTGAGATTGACAACAAATCAGAATTGATATGGAGTTTCGGCATGGCCAAAGCGAGCAAGACAAAAGACAGTTACAACGTATGTTATACACTTCGTGACGACGATACGAACGATGATATCATTGTCGTTAACATGAATTGGGAAAACCGCAGTGTGGAAGAGGTCAAGAATAATCTAAACACATGGTTGCGTGCCTCTGGACTTAAGCTTGAGGTTGTCGATAAGAAGTGAGATCATGTGGATGTTTCCACATGAAGCGTAAACCACAGGCTCCTCATTCGGGTGAACGGTGGGTGATGTCGTCGATGGCGGCCTTGAGGACATCGAGCGAGGCGGGGTCGTTCATCCGGTGGCCGCCGGATTCCAGAACCCGCACATCGCAAGCACCGGAAAAGTGGTCGAGCGCCTCACGATAGGGAAGCACGTCATCGTCTTCGGCTAGAAGAACAATGGCAGGCGGGCGTTGTTGTGAGGCGTCCGGATTCTCGAACGCGGCATAATCGGCTGCAAAGGAACAATCCCGGAAATTGAGCCTCTTCACGGGGCTGACGACTGGATTCAGGAGCACTGCCCGCACGCCATAACGGAGCGCGAAAAAATTTGCCCAGAAGCCGCCGAGGGAGGTGCCGACAATCAAGTCGTCAAGCGGATCCAGCCCGGAGGCAATGCCGTCCAGCAGATGGAAGACATTCTGGGGAATACTGTCGTGCTGGGGCGCAAGGATATCCGCCTCGGGAAAGCATTGGCGGAGCTTGTTGTATTTCTCTCCGTGCGGAGTGCCGTTGTAGCCGTGGATGTAGAGTATTTTCATAGGGGAGGAGTTAAGACATGGCTGGGTGACGATGGCGTTTTGAGGGTCGGAAGAGCCTGGTGATTCGTTGCGAGGCCGTGCCCCAGACACAAGACTCAAGACCGTTAGACCAAAGAGAAGAAAACTTGACCTAACGTCAACAACATCGGCATTTAAAGGACTCTAGGAGCGCCGTGATTTGCTAAGTGTTAGCGTCGCGGCCTGCGACGGCAGTTTATCAGGATGTGGCGACGAAGTACAGCTAATTATGAAGGATGGCACAAATTTCAGCGCCCAAGACTTCAAGACTTAAGACACAAGACTGGAAGAATCAAGAGAACAAGGCTTGATCTGACGACAACACGTTTGGATTTGCAAGGACTCTAGAGCCGGACGGGGGCGATCCAAGGCGATCCAAAGCTATATCTAACACATTGTACGCCAGGGCATGTATTCCGGGCGCTTTGCTTTCTCGGGAACCTGCCACATTGAGGCGGACCACATGGTGCCTGCGGGTGAAATCGGCCAGCTTTTCAGCGGCCATCTCTTCGCGACCCGGAGCCAGCGACAGATGGAGAAAGGGACGGCCATGTCGTTTGGCGAACTCGGCAGTGCGTTTGGATCCGCCAGTCAGACTGCCGACCGTGAATATCACCGTGGCGTCGGATTCGGCGGCGTTG
>WBXE01000068.1 GCA_008932955.1 Verrucomicrobiota bacterium | reverse complement strand
TCCCAACAACGCGAAAAACACGTACATCAGTCCGAAGCGGTCACGCATGAAGCTAAAGTCAAGGTGTCCGGTAACCAAACTCGACAGCCCTACGGCGCAGACCATCGGCCACACGGTCACCAGTGTACACCAGCGGAAAAACGTCTGCGTCATATCTCCTACATTGGCTCGCAACAACACCCACGCGCCCAAAATCCCCAGCAACGCCGTCGTCCCGATCATCGCCTTGCTGGCCCACGGCATCATCTCATCAATGACCGCGAGCTTCTGCCTGGCTAGCCACGGCGTAAACCCGGCTGGATCATGCAGATAGAACGGCAGCGTGATTGCCGTTGCCACTCCCCCCACCACTGCGACTGCGGCAAGGGCTTGCCGCCAGCCCACCACCCGCCACAGCAGCGCGCCAAACAGCGGGATGAGCAACAGGAAGTTAGGGCGCGACGCCAGCCCCACACCCAGCAACACACACGCTAGCCACTTGGCCATACCAACCCGCCGCGGGGCAGTCCACAAGCCAAGGGTCAACAGAAAAAACATAGCCACATAGATTCCATTGGCAAGCATATCGCCACCGGAAATAAACTCATACAGCGCCGCCGGCGACACTGCCAGCGGCACCGTCAACAGCACCAGCGCGAGAGCCCGATCCTTGAACATCCAGCATGCGCCAAGTAGTAAGGCCGCCAACCAAAACAGGTTCTGATAGGCACTGTTGCCCAATGCAACAAAGGGTGCCGCCAAGATGATGCCCCCGGGCAGAACCGACAGCGGCCCTGCGTTCTTGCTAGGTTTATAATAGGGTGTCTTGCCTTCGGCCAAGCGGGTCACGGCCAGATTCAGCCCGTCTTCTCGGTCGCTGCCTATGCCGAATCCCCCGCGGTTCTCAATGGGATAAACGATGGCAAAACCGACCGCCAAGCCGGCTAGTGCCGTCACGCTAAGCAGACGGAAACGACGGCGCAAAAAGGGAGCCAAGCAGGCCGCGAAGCGCCGTATTGTTAGCAGCACGATCGCCACCACTCCAACATAGCCAGCAACCCCAGCAAGTCCGGTATATTTCTGCACAAACCCTGTCGATGGAAACGCCAGCAATAGCAGCAGTGCTAGAAAATCCCAGCCTGGCCATGCGGCTCGGCGTGTCACCACAGATTCAGACAACTTAAAACCACTCATATCCGTTTCACTTCCATCGCTTCCAAATCCTCGAACCATGCCTGCAGCAGAGGCTCTTCAGCCCGGCCCACCCAGCCACGGTGCATCAGCACCTCATAGCAACGCTCCATCATCAGCCGCAGCGGCTCGGCGGAACTAATGGAAAGACCCAGCAGTTCCTCGCGTATCTGCGCATTGTTCGCATAACCTGGAATCTCATCCATGAAGTCCCTCTGCAAGTCGTGATCGTTTCGCTCCTGCCATACCGTCGCACCGTGAAACAACACCCCTTGGCCGATTGCCTGCAACACCCGTTGCGCAACAAAACTGCGCCATATATCCGTCATCCGAAAACTGCAGCACGCAGGCAGATACATCAGCGGAAAAACCTCAGCAAAAAATGTGGTATTCTGGCTGTTGAATGGGCACCAAGCCCCGCCCCTGAGCAACACCGGAGCGGCATCTGCATCAAATTGGAACGGCAACGGAAACAACATCCGGTAAATCGCGTCCACATCCGGATCGCTGTCCGCCAACCCTTGCTGCACTAGGCTTTCCAAGGTTTCAAGACTCTCCGCCGCCGGGCCGACGTCGCGAGCGTGGCATAGCGGCAGCCCCCGCGGATAGATAAACCCGCTGCTAAAATACTGATAGGCGTTGACCCAGCCGGCGCTCTCTACCACCCGGCATGGCAGCCGTTTCTGCCGATTCATCCAGAATGCTTGGGTCGGATGATTGTCGTCGTCCGTCTCCACAATCACCTTCGCGCCAGCCTTAATAGCCGATAAATAGCCGAGGTTCTTGCGGGTGTATGAGCGCTCTGGGCAAACCCGTCCCAGACCAAAGCCACTGTCGCGCTGGGCGTCTAGCGAGAGAAACCGGCATCCATCTATGGCGAAATCTGCCGGGCTCTTGCTATCGCCGGCCACCACAAAGTCCCAGCCGGATTCAAGACATCCCGCCGCCAACTCCCGCAGCACGGAATTGGGAGCATAGATCGAAGTGACGACAAGTGCCGTTGCTGGGGAATGCTTATTCATAGATGGTCGGGGTGGAAAACGGGTAGGCATTTCTGGCCACTCCTGGCGTCACTGGAGCACTGCAATTCATGAGATGGATTGAGACCGGCCCTGCAGCCGGCGCAGAAAATAGTGCATCAAAACCGCCACCGAATTGCGGATCGCCCCCTTGGACACCCGTGGCGAGGGAGCTCTGTAATGGATTGGCACCTCGATCAATTTTTGGTGGCGCAACAGATGGCGCAGCTCGGTCTGGTAAAAATGCGCGGTCGAATGCAGCGGATACTCCACCAGCTTGAGCAGCACGGCACGCCGAAACCCTTGGAAGCCCGAGGTCATGTCCGCCAATCGAGCCCCTAACAACCACTGCGCCAGCAACGTCCCCCCCTTGCTCAGCAGCCGCCGTGTGAACGGCGAATCCACCATCGAACCGCCATTCATGTAGCGGCTGCCAAAGGCACAATCGTTGCCTTCATTGAGGGCCCGCAGGAATGCTGGAATCGCCCGCGGATCATGCGATAGACCGCCGTCCATCTCGATGACAATTTCATGCCCGTCGTCGAGAGCCGCCCTGAAGCCGTTAATATAGGCATCGACGACATTGCGGTTTTGCGGCAGCCACTTAGTTACGAATCGCGGATCCTCTAGGCTTAACGCCTCACAGCGTTCCAACGTCCGATCCTTGGACACTTGGTCGACGATCAAATACGCCATCCCGCCCCCCGTAGCATCCATCACAGATTGCAGCGCCGAGACAAACGCCGCGAGGTCTGCCTCTTCATTGGCAAGCGGCACCACCACCGCCCAGTTGTTAGGATGAATTGGTATCATGAACTCACAATTTCCCAATGTGGCAGGCGTTTTTGTTCAATTGGCGCCGTGATGCCGTGCGCATACCACTGCTCAGGCATCATCACTCGCTGGTCCGGCTTCTCACCCAACCAAGCAGCCCACCACGAATAGCTGCTGTTGGCAATGATGTGGTGGGAGGCGAGGCTCATCAGGCGCAAATCATGCAGCGGGTTGGTGGCGGCTTGGCCGGCATCGATCACCACTTGGTCGCCATCCTGGAATTCCCCGCGGCACCAGCCCGGATCATCCGAAAAAACATAGAACTTCGGCTTGTCTAGCAACTCCCTGAGCCGGGCCATCGCCGTCCGGTAATACGCCCGTTCGCACACCTGAAAAACCGGGATGCGCAAGTAGTCCGCGCGTCTCACATGCACGGCAACGGCTCCAGGTGCGGACAGTTGAGCGGCGAGGCCGGGGCTAACATGCGCGCCACGATCTAGCAGTCCGTTCATTTCGTTGCGCAGGGCGGCGGCAATAGCGGCGAAATACCTTGGTGTCTGGAAATAACCGAACAGCACGCAATCGTCGGGTGCCTCCAGGAATGATCCATCGAAGGATTGGTCGCTTGGGCTTTCCTTGAGCACTGGAACCCCCCGGTATTCCCAGTAATGCTTGCCGGTAAATTTGCGCAGGGCCCGCGCTCCAAGCGAACAACGCCTCACCACCTGCGCCTGCAGTGGCAGCCGCAAAAAGTGCGAAACCTCCGCCCAGCCTACGCTATTGAACCAGGATGCGTCCAACACCAGCGGCACTCCACGCCTCTCTGCAAGCACCCGTCCCAGCGCATACTGGAACAAGTGATTGCCAGTACGACCAAGTAGAATGATGCGAATCATAGTGCAGACAATGCTAGAACCACGACCAGATCAAGAGAAAATGGTGGGTGAGCGGGCTGGCCGCAAGAAAGTTGTGACTGCTCCACAAGACCGGGACTCCAAAGCAAAGCAAATACCAGTCGTTTGCCGGCAGGCGCGCGGCAAGGCGGCAGACTTTCACGTTAGCAAAAACGCGGGCGACGGAAGCTTCCAACCAGCGCGGGGCCCGCCGCTGCGCGGCGTGGAGCATCAGCGAACTTGCCACCCAAAAAAAAAGCCATCGGCCATAATCGCATCCAAGCAGGAACAGCGGCGAGATGAACAGCAATTGAGCTAACAAAATGGCCGTCACTTGCACTTTGGTCTCCATTGCAGGTGGCTCGCCCCGCCCCGCATCGCGACCGGTGAACAGCACCACCAGCGCAAACGACACCGCGAAGACGCCGGCCCACGCGACCGGTTGATAGAATCCCGAGCTCAACACATAACTCCCCATCGCCAGTCCCTGCCCGGAACTCCAGCCCAGCGCTTGAATCGCCGCGGCAGGCACATCCAACTCGCCATTACCGGGGGCAATGTGCCGCCACAACGGCAGCCATGAATGATTGACTGCCTCCGCGAGCGCCGGCGTGCCGTGAAACCACGTGACCAGACAAAAGCACACTCCAGCAGGCAGCATGACGAGGCCGCGGCGAACAAACTCGATGAGCGGTGGCGGCTCTTCATCATGGTGCCTGAACAGCACCAATGCGGGCAGGGCAAAGAAAACGAAGGCTTCGTGAGAAAGTATGGCCACCGCCGCCACGCCATTGATAACGAGGATGTGGAGGATCCGAGGCCAGGCGCTGACCGCTGCGCGGAGGCATCCGAGCAGCAGCAACAACCCAAGACAGTCCTTGCGGATGATTGAATCCTGATAGGCCGGAAAACCCATCACGATGCACGACATAATGAGCGCGGCCGGAAACACACGCGTGGCGCGACACAGGAACCAAACCATCAGCACCAGATAGCAGAGCACACTTGCGGAAATAACGAGATGGTTGGCTTGAATTCCGCTGGCAGCTGAAAATTGCCACACCAACGCTCCCGGCAGCCCACGCCGGACAAACCCGCCTGCATAGTTGATCAACCACTCGGTCAATTGAAAACTCTCGTGCCCCCAACTTAGCGCCGCCAGCAACTGCGAGGTGGTCGCCCACAGCCACAGGCAAACCATGATGGCTAGAGCTGGGGAAATCTTCCTGGGCATCTGAGATGTGTTGTAGCGGTGCTCTGTGAGCGCAGATGTGAATGAGATGACGCTGGCCAGACACGCAGATCCATGGCCGTCTCAAGGGCAGCGGCGGTCATAGACGCACTGCTACAATGCGATAGATATTTTTGTACGACTCCTTATCTTGCGTCTTGGATCTATCTTGTCTTCCTCGCCACCACGATGCCCAAGCCGGCGTGGCAGCCGAAATGCGTTTCAAGCTCAGGGCCCCGCCACGCAACGGAGTCATGTAGACGGGAGGCGTCGTCGATGACCGCGAAGCGCTCGATCTCCCAGCCATCGGCGAACCAACCCGCCACCGTCGCCGCCGCAAACACTCGGTGCGCGTTGAACTCCACCCGCTGCGGCCCGATCGGAGTCGATAGATACAACCTGCCCCCAGGTGCCACCATCCGCTTGAGTTGGGCGAGTCCCTTATGGTGCCCGTCCACATCGATCGCATCGCCGTAACGCCCGAGGCCGAAATGCTCGATGGTATGCAGGCAGGAGAGCGAATCGGTGGCTTCGATCCACTCGGCCGGCAGGGCTTGCATCAGATCGAGCTGATGGAACGTCACATTGCTAACAACCGCTGGAGGCGGGCGCAGGTCGAGCACCTCCACTTGCCGGAACACCGATAGATGCCCGATGAACCCATCCAAGCGCGAACCAACATCGACGTGGCGGCGCGGATTTTCCTGATGGATCCACTGTGCCACTCTCTGGTCTTGAAAGAAATAGGCTCCCAGCGAGCCGCACGCTACCTGCCATTCATCGAGGATGGGTAGCGGGTTGCCCCAGCGAAAATCCCCGCCCAGCTGCGCGCGAAATTCCCGCCGTGCGCGCAGATAGCGCCCAATGCCCCGGCAGGCCGAGAGACTGCGCTTTGGGTCGATCCCGAACGTTCGAAGCCATGTAGGAATGCTAGCCATAGGATAATATCTCGGTGTTTCGTTGCGAGAGAAAGGACCAGTCGCTTCGCACCGAGCTTTCACTCTTCTCTTACTGAAATACCGAAACACCGGGCCGCCCAGCGGCTACCGAAACACCTTCTTCTTCCTCTCCATTGACGTCCTTCGCGTCTTGGCGATGAATCCATTCTTCGTGGCGCCCTACCGGGAAAGCAGGATGTCACCATATTCCCTGATGCGCTTGCAGGTCGCCAGCAGACATGGAAGTTCCTCACGGCAATAGGCCAGAATCTCGGGAAGACGGTCTCCGGCGTAGTCATGAGAAATCCGGTTGCGGGTGTCCTTCAATTCGCGCAACCAGTCCACCGACTCGATCACCCCCCGCTTTTCGGCACGGTTTGCGACATCGAGCAAGGTTCCTGCCTCATACATCTCGAACTGGTCCATGGCGCGAAGGACGCGCTTGCTCATGAGGTCAACGACCCGGGCGAAACGACTGGTGAATGCCTCAATCCGCGCCAAGACCTCTTCGGTGGGAACGGGCTCATCGGGCAGCAGATCCGCACAGGCGTTTGCCGAATACTCCAGATGACCGAGCGCACGGTCCAGTTCAGCGAAACTCTCCGCAAGATAGGCAGCCTGGGTTTGCGGGTTCATAGCGGGATTCCAGTTTCCATGGCTGTGCTGGCGATGGGAGAGTCCAGTTGGTTGCTGCGGCGCACGATGAGATCCAGTTTCTGCCAGCCGATCTCGTCGAGGATGTCCCTGCGAATCTCCCATTCCTGATGCAGTCCGATCCGCTCGGAAATGATCAACAGGTCAATATCTCCGCCCTTTGCCCGGTCATCGGCACGGGAGCCAAACAGAATGATCCGTGCTTCAGGATCCTGTCTGCCGACAGCAACCTGAATGGCGTTTTTTTGGTGGGGCGTCAGTCTCATGGGCTGTGTGTCCATAGGCGTCCGGATTCCCTCCAGCGCTCCTGTGGAGTGAGGCCATACCACTCCAGCCATTCGTCCGAGATATCAGCGTCTTGCGTCACATGGGAATGATGCAGCGCTCGATCACTTTGACAAGCAGGAAGTAGTCTGACGGGGAAAGCGGAAAACAAAAAACGAAAAGCTGAAAACGAAAAGCTGAAAAGCGGAAAAGCGGAAAAGCGGAAAACTGCAAGCGCATCCCTCAACATCTTCAAAATCTCCGCTGCAAAATCTCATCTCTGCGACCCTTGGCTGCCTTTGCGCCTTGGCGGTGAATCCATTTTTGCGTCAAGAAACACCTCCACGATCTTTGCCGCCACTTTGCTGGCGGCATAGACCTCGCGCAGCGTCAATCCGCATTGGTGGATTTCCACTGGGTTCATGGCCATCACTTCATCGAGCGCGGCAAACAACGTAGCCGCATCCGCCAGAGAAAATCCGCCCTTGGAGGTGGCCACGCCGAGGATTTCTTCCACCGAGGTACCGCGCACGAAGCACACCGGGGTGCCGAGGTAATAGGCTTCCAGTGCCGGCAAGCCGAAGCCTTCAATCTCCGAGGGCAAGATCAGCGCGCGGGCCCCCAAATAGGCGGCCTGCAACGCCGCGTCCTCCAAGAACGGTCGCCTCAGGATGCGCCGCGAACTGGCCAGCAAGGGCAGCACCTCCGGCGGCACGCTGCCGATCAAGTGCAGCTCAGGCAAATTGGCGTTATTGGCTTCCTGCTCGTACCACCAGCGGACGAGATGAGCCGTGCGTTTGTGAGGTTCGCAGGATGCCAGATGAATCACATAATTGGCCTTCTGCGGCTCTAGCGGCTGGGCAATGCGCTCATACAGACAGGGCTCGTAGGTCACCACGATCTCTTTCCGGGCAATTCCATGGCGCTCCATAAAACCTAGGATTTGTTCCTTGGAAGACTCCGACACCGTCATAATCCGATCGGCCTTGCGCAGCGTGTGTTTGAGCATCATTGCCCAATAGCTATAATCCCAGGCGTTTCGCCATTGCGGGTAATGGTCTTCATCATACTGGATGATCGTGTCATGGATAGTCACCACCGAGGGCCTACAAAAAATGTCCAACAGCGGCAGGTAACCTTTAGGAAAATAGTGCAGGTCAGGCGCTGAGTGGTGGCGGCTAAAGAGAGGATGGAAGTGATCGGTCAACAGCCGTACCCACTTGCCGCGCGTACCCCATGGCAGGATGCAGACCATTTCCACATTATTAGGTGCTTGTTGTGAGGTCTTGGAAGAAACCGTTTGAACGCTCACCCGCTCATCGGCTTGAAGGGCATCGAGCACCACATTTGACATGCGTGAAATGCCAAAACTCCGGTCATGACCCGGGTTTTGATCCGCTAGATAGGCTTGGATGCGTACGGGAGATACCGCGGTACGCTTGCCGGGGGCATCGTCTCTGTGAATCGCAGCTGGTTGCCCCGCGCCCGATCTCAAAGCTGCAACGAAGGCTTTCTCCACGCGTTCCACAAATCGATCCGGCAAAAAGTTCGCCCGATAGAACGCTCGCGCAACCTCTTCCATTCTACTCAGCTCCGCTCGACGGGAGAGCAGGTCGATCAGCGCACTGGCATAACGGTCTGGCGCATGAACTGGCAACAAACAAGCCGCCTCACATCCATCCAGCATCGCGGCAATACCCGCCCAACAAGTGGAAATAATCGGCAACCCCGCTCCAAGCGCCTCCATCAAAACAATCGGCGTCGCTTCTGCCGCGTAATGCGTCGGAAAAAAGAACACATCCGCCTCGGCATAGGCCTGCCACTTTGCATCGCCAGTCAACTGCCCGGCGAATTCCACCATCCCGCCCAAGTCCAACTCGGCCAGCAAATGCCGAACCTCATCCTCAAACTCCTGCGAAAACCATTTTCCCACAATCCGGAAGCGAAAATCCCGTTCCCTGCCCTGTTGCTTCAGGAGCGCTGCAGTCTTGAGAATTTCCAACACCCCCTTGCCTTCCTGCAAACTTCCAACGAACAATGCGGTAAATGGTCCGGTCTGCCGACGGGACCCACGCGGCAACTCGGGAACCTCAATCGCGCATGGACACCATTGCCAGGATTTCGCGGCAAACACCTCATGCGGCGATACACGTTCCTGCGCCACCTCCAGCGCCACTTCAGCACGCCGATACGCCAGGCCACCGAGCAAGCGCCGGATCAACCCGCCCCGCACAAACACCGGCAGCCCACTCGCGTGAAAAATAAATACCGTACTTCCCGCCAAATGCCGCACGCTCAGCAGAAAGACCACGTCCCGCAAAAATGGAATCCACTTCGCACTCGCCGGCGGATAGAACAAAATACTCCCGGGGGCCCGTTTGAGAATCCGGCGTGCTGCCTTGATCAAATGAAACAGATGTCGGATCTTTTTCCACTGGAAGCGCCCCACCTCGAGCATTTCCTCGCTGTATTCCATGCGCAAGCGTTGCACGTCGAACCCAGGCCAATCATGCTCAAACAGGATCTGCGTCGCCACCGCCTGACCATGCCAAGGCGGCGGAGTCTGCCCCATGAGCAGCACTGTAGGCTTTGAACTAACTTCTCTCATAAATGCCGCCATTTCGTTTCTCCACCCCGACACGTTCGCCACTAGAGTCCTACCGACTGACTTGAAGATTTGCCGCAGAGTCGCAAAGGACGCGAAGGAGCGCAAAGGGAAATGGGTGACCGCAAAAGACGCAAGACCACAAGACCCAAGATAAGATAAAAGAGCGCAGCGCTTCTACATCTGCTCTTCTCTTGCCTCTTGCTGTCTTGTGTCTTGCGTCTGAGGCGCAGCCTCGCCAGCACCTTCCTCCAGACTGAATCCATAGATCCGTCGCTTACCCTTGCCCAAGACAAACACGCGAGCCCTGGCTAACATGGGACCGGTCACCACATCGAGCAACAAGCCCAAAAGCCCATCCGGCAGATGCTCCTCCATTTCATAAACCATCAGCGACCTGGAGATGGATCCATTATCCGCCAAGCTCTGCGCCAGCAGCTTGCGCCTCAAAAACCCCTGCTCTTTACCCTGCAATAAGGTGCAGGCCGCGTGGTTCACCAGAATGATAATGCCAGCCCGATCTGTCAGAACGATCGGCTCCTTCATTCGTCGGACTAATGCACCTGCGCTTCGGATCCAGTCTTCAAGCTTGCGCAAATTCGCGGACCAGAAAATCGCCATACTGGAACCAAGGGCAAACGACGTTAGCCGCACGACCATGACATCAACCGGTCTCTCAGTTAACAGATACCATGAGGTGACAAAATAGATAACTGCAATCGGGATCAAATCCAGTAATTTTGAGCGGAATGCCAGATAGATCAAGGACAGCAACATAATCGTAGGTCCTTTAATTGCATCACCGCCCACCAAGTTATCCACATAAACCGCCATAACTGTGACCAGAAGCGCATGACACCACGCCACCCAGCTATGGCGAAGCCGCAGCTCCAAACCACCAAACGCCCCGTCGCGTTCCAGGCGGCCATGCGCCGCCTTGTTTCTTGCCGGAGACCACTGCCCGCTCACCCAATTTTGCTGTAGCACACGCGGCTGGTTCTCGTTGATATATGCAAAAAAACGCACTTTGCGTAGGGAATACGCGCCAGCCAAGATGCGGGCCAGACGATACTCAAGGATATACCACCGCTTCAACCACTGGTTCGTCGCGCCCAATTCGCATTCCCACTGCTGCCGTTCAATGAACAGCAACTCCGACTGCCCAAGATTGGATCCAAGCATGCCAAATATGGCAAGCGGCTCATGCAAGGTGCCCGCACGAAACCCTGCAACAAGCAATTCTTCAATCCACACCGCGTCGGCTATGGTCTTCCAGCGGGTTTGCAAAAAATGCCCGGCATCCAAGGTTCGTCTGCGCACAAACGTCGCCGCCGAAAATGTGCTCAAATGACTGAACCGAATATGCCCCAAGCTCGGCAACACCGCCCGACGATAAGCCAGTGGCATCATGTGATCATCTACGAGAATGACGTCCCCGAATAAAATATCCACATCGGGATGTTGCGCAAAATACCGAGCCACCCGATCTAAGGTGCCTGGCAAATATTGCTCGTCGCAATTGAGCCAAGCGATAATGTCCCCGTTGGCCTTGCGAAAACCGCGATTAATCGCCTCATACATCCCACCATCGCGCTCCGAGACACAAACGGCCCCCTGCTGCACCCTCGCCCATTCATCGAACTCCGTGCCACTGCCTCCATCATGAATCAGATGCTCAGCCTGGAAATCACCGACCTGATCCCGCACGCTGGCTGCACAGCACTTGAGAAAAT
>WBXE01000067.1 GCA_008932955.1 Verrucomicrobiota bacterium | reverse complement strand
GTCGCGCGGTTTTTCTAACATTCCATTCGGGCGAGGATCGGCGGGTCAAGAAAGCCTTGCAAGCCGGCAGGCGCAGCGGACTCTTCGCCAGCATCAGCGAGGATATCATCACCGCCAGCCCCCCGGAACGCCACCTCAACCCCCGCAGCAGCTCCGCCAAACTGCGCTGGGCTATCAAAGCCAGCCCTGCGGAAATTTTTTGAATTTTGAATTTTGAATTTTGAATTTTGATTTTTGGATTTTAGATTTTAGATTTTAGATTTTAGATTTTAGATTTTAGATTTTAGATTTTAGATAGAGGATAGAGGATAGAGGATAGAGGATAGAGGATAGAGGATAGAGGATAAGCCCGAGCGCCGAAGTTGGAGAATACTCGGGGGAAGATGAACCACGACCGAGCGAAGCGAGATAGCCTGACTGACTATTTTTCAAATATTGAGGCAAATTACCCGGATATTACGGATTGAAATAAGGGCGGTCTGGAGCTTCTGCTGTGCTGCAAATGGTGAGAGAATCCACAATCCACAATCTCTCCCTCTTGTCGTTGACCTTTTTTTTCATGTTACGGGTTGCAGGGCATGCGGCCCCCACCTAAAAACGCGTGTGATTTTTCAACAACTGCAAGTGTGGCTCGACCCGGTGGAACGTCCGGGACCCGAGGCGATGGCGGTGGACGAGTGGTTGTTGGAAACGGCGGTGGCACCGGTGTTGCGGGTCTATCAGTGGCAGGGCGAGTGGGCCACGCTCGGCTACTTCGGCGATTTGGCGCCAGCCCGCAACTCGCTGCCTGGGGTGAACTGGGTGCGGCGCTGGACGGGTGGCGGGGTGGTTGATCACCGGGCAGATTGGACGTATTCGCTGGTGGCACCCAGTGGCGAGGCCCTGGCGGTGTGGCGTGGCGCCGAAAGTTACCGGCAGATTCATGAGGCGCTGGTGGCCGCACTGCGCGACCAACACTGCGGGCTGCGCCTGAGTGCCGGCGAGGCGCAAACCGGCGCCGCCATGTGCTTTGACAATCCAGTCAGCCACGACCTCGTCGCCAGTGATGGTCGCAAACTCGCCGGCGCCGGCCAACGCCGCACGCGCCATGGCCTGTTGCATCAAGGGTCCGTCGCACTGGCTTGTTGCGGGGCGGAGTCGCTGCAACGCAGCACGTCTCTGGCCGCAGGCTTGGCCGCTAGCTGGGAGTTGCGCGATTTTCAGGTCCCACAGGCGCATATCTCACGCAGGGTTAGCCAGCGTTATGCCAACCCCGCCTGGACCTGCCGCAGGTGAGGGCTGGGCCCTAGGCTCAAGCCACTGAGGACAGGGCCTAACGTCAAAGGTGATGCGGCGGAGCGGGGGACTAGGGGTTGACTACGCGGCTTCTCGCCTGCGCATCCACCGGCTTGTTCACCCAAAATTTTTGTGTTTTATGCAATGCGTCGGCACAAGCCCGAGAGGATTGCGGTTTGACGGATGGGCTGGGGCAGTGCATAGCTCTCCGCGATGTCAGCGCCGAAACATGTGCTCTTTGTTTGCACCGGAAACACCTGCCGCAGTCCGCTCGCCGAGGGACTCTTCCGCAAGGCCGTCGAAGCACGCGGCGATTTCCGCGTCAGTTCGGCCGGTGTGGCGGCTTCACGCGGCGATCCGGCGAGCCGGGATACCACCGCCGTGCTCAAAAAACGCGGCCTGCGCTTGGACGCTTTTGCCAGTCGGCCGGTGACTGCGGACGTGTTGGATGAGGCAACGCACGTATTTGCCATGACCCAGGGCCATATCGCTGCGTTGGAGCGCCGGTTTCCACAGCATGCGGCCAAATTCTATCTGGTTTGTGAATTTGCCGACATTCCCGGCGAGGGGGTTGGGATAGATGTGCCCGATCCGATCGGCATGGGCCGAGCGGCCTACGAAGAGGTGGCGAAGGTGCTGGAGCAGGCGATTCCCAGCCTGATTGGGTTCATCGATCAGACGTGGCAGAAATAGTGTGCCCTTAGATCATGCCGAGTTTCATGCGGCCTTCTTCGGAAATCATCTCCTGGTTCCACGCTGGATCCCACACCAGTTCCACCCGCGCATCGTCGATGCCGTCGATCATCATGATTTTAGCTTGGGCGTCGGCCGCGATCACCGGGCCCATGCCGCAGCCCGGCGCCGTCAGGGTCATTTTCACTGAGGCGATAGTTTGGCCGCCGCTTTCTTCCAGCATGCAGTCGTAAACCAAACCGAGATTGACGATGTCCACCGGAATTTCCGGGTCATAGACGCTTTTGAGCTGGGCCCACACCTGGTCTTGCAGCGGTGCGTCGCTGATGCGCACGGAGGTTTCGCGCTGGCGGGTTTCGGCCTCCAGATCGATGCCAAGGGCATCGGCATCGCTGGCGGAAATGCGGGCCAACCCTTGCGAGGTGGCTACCGTGAAGGTGCCGCCGAGCCGCTGGGTGATGTAAACCGGGGTGCCTAGCGGTAGGGTGAGCGCGTCGCCGCTGGGGATTTGGATGGCGTTGACTTCGCGCGTGAGGGGGATTTCTGCATGCATGGGCGGCAGTAAAGGCCAGTTTGGCCCATGGCGCAAGGGCATGCGCATCTCAGGTTAAGCTTTTTTATAGTCCGCTGCTTTGAATCAAGGCCCGCAACTGTTGCTGAAACGACTGGATATCCTCCGCCGTCGGCCGATAGCCCGCGGTGTCGGGGTCCAAGCCCGGCCGCCCGCTTTGATCGAGCATCCACACGCCCGTTTCACCGTCGCTGAAGCTGACTCGGCCGCTGACCAAGGCGCCGGGCAGGGCGAGGTGGTCCATGGTCACGGAAACCTTGCCGGTGGGCACCGGAGCGGCGGCAGGTTCGACCTTGGGTTCGACCGGCTTGGCAGGTTCCTGGAGTTCCAGGCCGAGGTCGAGAACCAGCATCCGGGTCTCCATGTAGGTGATCCCTAGCTCAAAGTCCTCCTTGAGGCGGCGTTGCAGGTCCGACATCGTGGCTCCTTCGCCTGCCCATTGAACGAGGGCGGCTTTCTGCTCGGTGGTAAGTTGACTGGCGCTGAACATCCTCCTGTTGTGAACGATGCCCGCCAATTGCCAAGCCTCAAGAAAAGAAATTTTGTTGCTGGAGCGGTGGCGGGGCGCCGATGGGGCGGAATTTCGGTTTGGAGCCACCACATTCCTGTGCTGCGGCGGAAGCGCGGCCCATGAGTGCGCCGTAGGCACGGATCATTGGGCGCTCCTTCCGCATGACGACAAAAATGTCGTTGCTCCTTGCCACAGCGGTAGAGGTTTGTATTGACGTGGCGTGGGTTCTAAGCAGTAATCCGCTGCCAAAGGTCTCTGCCTGCCGGAGTCGCTGCGCGCTCTGACCCTTGCCCCGGCAACGGCTGCAAGCACCGCGGGTCAGACACGGCAGCGCTGGTTAGTTTGCTAGAAATCGACTGGAAATAAAACGACATTCAAACATGAAAAAACTGTTAATGGCATTGCTGGTAATGGGTTCGATGGCCGGAATGGCGCGGGCTGCGGGTGATCTGGTCGCGGGGCGCTTGCGCTGCGAGTATCTAACCAACCCGCTGGGCTTAGATGTGGCCAAGCCGCGGCTCAGCTGGGTGCTGGAGGATGCAGATCGGAAATCGGAGGCCGAAGGTCAGAAGTCGGAGCCAAGAGGTCGCAAGCAGGCCGCCTATCAGATTTTAGTGGCCTCCACGGCGCAGTTGCTGGCGCAGAACCAGGGGGATTTGTGGGACAGCGGCAAGGTGGTCACCGACCAGAGTGGGCAAATTGAATATGGTGGCAAGCCGCTGGCCAGCCGCCAGCAGGGGTTTTGGAAAGTGGGGGTGTGGACCGGCGCCATCGCCAGCGAGGCCAAGGCTACTTGGAGCCAGGCGGCGATGTGGGAGATGGGCTTGCTCAAGAGTGACGAGTGGAAGGGGCAATGGATCGAAGGCAGCGCCGCGAGTGATAATCTGCTCTACCTGCGCAAAACCTTCAAGCTCACCAAACCCGTCGCCAAGGCCCGGCTATTCGTCACTGCGTTGGGGCTCTATCAGGTACATCTCAACACCCAGCGCGTCGGCAACAGCGTCTTCGCGCCGGAATGGACCGATTACAGCAAGCGCCTCGGCTATCAAGTCCATGATGTCTCCGCCCTGCTCACGCAAGGCGATAATGTGCTCGGCGGGCTCGTCGGCACCGGTTGGTACAGTGGCCACATCGGGCTGGGCGGCTTCAAGCAATATGGCAAAATCCCAGCTTTGCTGGCCCAACTGGAAGTGACCTACACCGATGGCAGCAAGCAGCAAGTGGTGAGTGATGACTCGTGGAAGACCTGTGCCAGCCCGATTCTGGTGTCAGATTTCATGAAGGGTGAAAACTATGACGCGCGCCTCGAGGTGGCGGCTTGGAACGGGCTGGGGCTCGACGACAGCGCCTGGACGCAGGCGAGGGTTCGTGAAGAGACCTCGCGCCCGTTGCAGAGCCAGTTGTGCGAACCGGTGCGCGAAATCTGTGAGCTTCCCGCCAAAGCCATCACCGAGCCTACTCCCGGCTGTTGGACGTTTGATTTTGCCCAGAACATGGTTGGCTATGTTAGACTCAAGGTGAGCGCTCCGGCCGGCACCAAGTTGACGCTGCGCCACGCAGAGGTGCTCAATGCCGACGGGACGCTCTACACCAAAAACCTGCGCAGCGCCAAATCAGTCGATACTTATATCTGCAAGGGCGGTGGGGTGGAAATCTTCCAGCCGCATTTCACGTTTCACGGGTTCCGCTACGCCGAACTCACCGGCCTGCCGGCCAAGCCCGAACTCGACGCACTCACCGGCGTGGTCGTCTCGTCGGATACCCCGCGTGTCGGCCAGTTCGCTTGCTCCGACGCACGCATCAACCAGCTGTATTCTAATATTTGTTGGGGTCAGCGCGGCAACTACCTGAGCATTCCCACCGATTGCCCACAGCGCGACGAGCGGCTGGGTTGGATGGGCGACGCCCAGGTGTTTGTGCGCACCGCGACGTATAACGCGGATGTCGCAGCGTTTTTCTCCAAGTGGCTGGTGGATGTGGACGACGCCCAACGCGATGGTGCCTTCACCGATCTAAGCCCCGGCACCTGGGGGAGTGAGGGCACGCCGGCTTGGGCCGACGCGGGGGTGATCTGCCCGTGGACGATCTATCATGTTTACGGCGACCTGCGCTTGCTAGAGCAACACTATCCAGCCATGCGGCGCTGGATCGAATGGTGCCGCACCCACTCCAGCGAATGGCTGCGCAGCAAGGACCGCGGCGGCGACTATGGCGATTGGCTGTCCATCGGCGCCAACACGCCCAAGGATCTCATCGGCACTGCCTACTTCGCCTATTCCACCGGCTTGGTGGCGCAAGCGGCCAAGGCGCTGGGCAAGACCGACGACGCCGCGGCCTATGGGCAACTCTTTGAGGACATCAAGGCGGCTTTTAACAAAAAGTATGTCGCCGCCGATGGTCGCATCCAAGGCAATACCCAATGTTGTTATGTGATGGCGCTCAAGTTCGGTCTGCTCTCTGACGAGATGCGCGCCAAGGCCGTGCAATACTTGGTGGAAGATATCAGCGCCAAGAACACTCATCTATCAACCGGTTTCGTCGGGGTGAGTTATCTGTTGCCGGTGCTCACCCAGGCCGGCCAGATCGACACGGTTTTCAAGTTGTTCCTGCAAGATACGTTTCCGTCGTGGCTATTTTCCGTGAAGCATGGGGCCACGACCATCTGGGAACGCTGGGACGGCTACACTCCCGAGAAAGGTTTCCAAGACCCGGGCATGAATTCGTTCAACCACTATTCGCTGGGCTCCTGCGGCGAGTGGATGTTCGCCTCACTCGCCGGCATCGATACCGATGGCCCGGGCTTTAAAAAACTCCTGATTCGCCCGACCCCAGGGCCCGGCATCTCTTGGGTCAAGGCCAGCTATGACTCGATCAACGGCAAAATCGCCACCTCCTGGAAAATGGCGGACGGCAGCTTCAGCCTCGAGGTGACGATACCACCTAACACCACCGCCACCATCTACATCCCCACCAAAGACGCGGCCGCAGTGCTCGAGTCGGGCAAGCCCGCCGCCAGCGCCGCCGGCCTCAAATATTTGCGCATGGAAAATGCTGCGGCCGTGTTTGAAGCGGGCTCCGGCCACTATGCCTTCACCAGTCATTGAGGTGTCCTAGCCGCGGAGCGCGCTGGCTCAGCAGCGCCCTCCAGGGGCCGACCGCAACAAACAACGGCCGAGCTACCCGGATTGGCCGTACCATCTATCATGGTGCACGGCAAAAATGAGGCCGAATGCGAGCACGCTGTCCGGTTTACTGCAGATAGGTTTTTGGCCGATACAGCATGGAGAAGGGCACGAAGATGACGGAAGTGGCGAGCATCAGCCACATGAAGAAACGGAAGTAAGCGGCGCCGTGGAGTTTCGTCTGGCCGCCGGAAAAGGCGTGGCGGGAAAATTCCATGCCGGTAGCGGGAGCTGCGGCCGCCAGGGGCATGCCAAGTTCCCGCGAGCGCCGCGTGAGCCACGGGTCCGCGGGGTGAAAGCGATCCACCCACGACGGTGGTGAGGGGGGCTCCGGGAGTGTCAGTTCGACGGTTAGACCGAGGTCCCACTGGGTGTTTGGGGTTTTATCGGGACCGTTGCTGATGAGGCGAAAGTGTTTGGAATCGAGAATTTCATAGTGGATTGGGTTGCCCCAGATATCGGTGCCCAGCTTGCCGGATAGTTCGGCCTCCGGCGGCAGCGCGCCGCCGTGCCCGCCGATATACGCCTCAACCTCTGCCGAGGCGGCCTCAAAGGCCGCTTGCCCCGGTATGGTCAGCTTGGGGCTGGCGGCTTGGGTGTAGTCCATGACGAAATCATCCGCGCTGCCGGTCTGGCCGTCGTAGCCTGCCAGCACCAAGGCATGAGGGACCTTGCGCGAGGCGGCAGGCAGCGCAGCATCGGCGAGCGCGGCTTGTTGTGCCGCGGCGCTGGGGATTTGAATGAGACTCGCAGTGGTGGAGGTGAACAGGTTGCCGAGCCACACGGAGAGGAGAAAAATCGCCATGATCATCGACTTCATGTTTTTGGGGGCCTGGGTGTAGGCGAATTCCAAGCCGACGATGGAGACCATGATTTCCGCGGCGGTGATGACCGTGAAGCAGAGCAGTTGCCAGCCGATGGAAGGCGACAATCCACGATCAATCCACGACTGCACCAACGTGGTTAGAGCATAGGCAAGCGTCACCAGAAACAATCCGCAGCCGATTTTGCGCAGCGGCGTGACCCGGAAAAAACGCTTCATAAACGGATAGATGAGCAGCGTGAACAGCGGGATGAATACCAGGATGAGAATCGGGTTGATCGCCTGAACTTGGCTGGCCAGCCACGTGATGCCCAGGAACCGGCAATTCATCTGCCCGGCTTGAAATACCCACGACGAGGAAGTTTGGTCGTAAAGCGACCAGAAAACCGCGAAAAACCCAAACAGCGGAACGAGCTTGGCCAGCGCCAGCATGCCCTCGCGTGAGCTCAACTCAGCAAAAAACTTGTGGCTGCCGGCCGGCGGGATGTGGGTGAATTTGTCGCGGCCCATCCAAAATAGCAAGGTGGCGAGGGCCATGAGCAGACCGGGCACCCCGAACGCCCAGTGCGGGCCGTACCACTCCAGCAACCAGGGCGTGAGCAAGGTGGAAAACACCGAGCCGAAGTTGATGGCGAAATAGAATCCATTGTACACCCGGGTGAGGAGGTGCTGGTTGGAGGGGCCAAATTGGTCGCCGACGTGAGATGAGACGCAGGGTTTGATGCCGCCAGAACCGATGCAGATGAGTAGCAAGCCGCCAAACAGCCAGTTCGACGAGTGCCCGTGGGTACCCATCAGCGCCAGCGCCGCGTGACCAGCGCAATACACCACGCTGAGCAGCAGAATCGTGCGGTACTTGCCCAGGAAGATATCGCTGAGCAAGGCACCTAACAACGGAGTGAAATACACCCAGGCGGCAAACGCGTGGAAGTGTTCGATCGCCTCGGCCTCTGGCATGGGCGTGCCGCCCGCCTCATCCATCAGGTAGAGGTATTTTACCATGAAGATCCCCAGAATCGTGCGCATGCCGTAAAACGAAAACCGCTCGGCGGCTTCGTTGCCAATGATCCACGGGATGCCCGGTGGCATGCTCGAGGTGTCTATGGCGCTGCTGCGGTGGGACATGCGGGGCGGAAATTTTGAATTTTGAATTTTGAATTTTGGATGGAAGATGGAGAGAGGTGCTATCCCCAATCCAAAATTCAAAATCCGCCGGTCCCGCCGCTCACCAGCGGATGGCGGCCGCGGCCCAGGTCAGGCCGGCACCGAAGACGACGAGCACGATGTTGTCGCCGCGCTTGAAGGCGCCGCTGCGATTGGCTTCGTCGAGGGCGATGGCGATGGCGGCGGCGGAGGTATTGCCGTACTTATCGAGGTTGACGAAGACGCGCTCGTTGGGCACGGCGAGGCGATCGGCGATGGCATCGATGATGCGCAGGTTCGCTTGGTGGGGGATGACGCAAGCGATGGCCTCGGCGGTGAGGCCGGCGCGTTCAATGACTTTTTCAGCGGCTTCCTTCATGCGGTTGACGGCGTGTTTGAAGACCTCCTTGCCGAGCATGTTGAGAGTGAAGAGGTGATCGTTGACGTTAGCGGCGGTGATCGGGCAGGCGGTGCCGCCGCCGGGAATGTTCAGCAAATGAGTTAGATTGCCGTCGGTGCCCATTTCGGTGGCAAGGATGGCGCCTTCCTCGGCTGCGGCGAGGCGCAACACTGCGGCACCGGCTCCATCGCCAAACAGCACGCAGGTGCTGCGGTCCTCCCAGTTGGTGACCGAGGAGAGCTTCTCGGCACCGATGATGATGGCATTTTTGAAGGCGCCCGAGGCTATCATGCGCTTGGCAATTTTCATCGCATAGAGGAAACCCGAACAGGCCGCCGAAATATCAAAGGCCACCGCCCGGCTGGCTCCGAGATTGCGTTGAACGTAGCAGGCCGTCGCTGGCGTCGGCGTATCCGGAGTGATCGTAGCTACGATAATGAGTTCCACCTCGTCGGCACTCAGGCCGGCGTTGTCCAAGGCCTGCCGCGCGGCTTGGGTGGCCATATCGGAGGTGTTTTCATCCGCAGCGGCGATGCGGCGCTCGCGGATTCCAGTGCGGCTGAGGATCCACTCCTCACTCGTGTCCACACGTTGTGATAGCTCGGCGTTGGTGAGAATTCTCTCAGGAACGTAGCTACCGGTGCCTGCAATGCAGACGGGAAAGAGGTTCGTCAATTCACTCATGCGGGGCAAGACTGGTATGCCCGTGCTGCGCTCACAAGTGCGAAGTTGCTTAACAACCGTTAAATTTCACAAGCCACTAACCGGCACTGGATGAATGGCGGCGAGGGCTTCTTCGATGCGAGGGTTGAGGCGATGGGCGGCGGTTTCGATTCCGACGCGGATGGCGTTGCGCACAGCCAGAGCGGAAGACGAGCCGTGGGCGATGATGACCACGCCGTTGACGCCGAGCAAGGGGCTGCCGCCGTAGGTTTCGTAGTTGCCTTTTTCCTTCAGTGCGGTGAAAGCGCCCTTGGCGATCAAAGCCCCGAGCATCCGCAGCGGGCTGGCGGTGATTTCCGCCTTGAGCCATTTGGACACGGCCTTAGCGGTTGATTCCACGGTTTTGAGCATCACGTTGCCGGTGAATCCATCGCAGAGGACCACGTCGAGTTCGGTCTCGAAGAGGTCGTGGCCCTCGACGTTGCCGATGAAATGAATCCCTGGGGTTTGCTTGAGGAGCTTGAACGTTTCCTTGGTGAAGGCGGTGCCTTTTTCATCTTCCTCACCATTGGACATGAGGCCAACCCGTGGGTTTTTAACCCCCAGCACATGGTGGGCGAAGGCCGTTCCCATCACCGCGTAGGCGACGAGGTGCTCTGGCTTGGCTTCAGGGTTGGCTCCGGCATCGAGAATGCTGCACAAGCCGTACTCATTGGGAATGGCCGTGGCAATGCCTGCCCGGTCCACGCCCTTGAGGGTGCGTAGTTTCAAGGTGGCGGAAGCCACCACCGCGCCGGTGTTACCGGCGGAAACGAAGGCCTCGGCATGTCCGGCGTGCACCAGATCCATGGCGACATTGATGGAGGAGTGTTTTTTGCGGCGCACGGTTTTGGCGCCGGGTTCGGACATGCTGATGACCTCGGAGGCATGCACGATGCTCACCCGCGGATCATCCAACTCAAGCCCCTGCCGAGCACATTCGTCCTCCAGCTGCCTTTGATCCCCAACCAAATATAAATGCTTCAGTTTGGGGTAAAGGCGCAGCGCATCCATCGCCCCACCAATATTGATCGATGGGGCGTGATCCCCGCCCATGGCGTCCAAGGCTAGTTTCATAGGGGTACGGGAATGCAGCTGCGGGTTTTAAAAATACACATCCGCACCACTCCGGAAAAGCCCGGCGTGGCGCCTGTGGCAGGTCACCGCTGGGCGCTTCAGAGGGCCTCTATATCCAGCACTTGGCGGTTGCGATAGTAGCCGCAAGATGGGCAGGCAATGTGCGATGGCACACGGCTTCCGCACTCGGGGCAGCTCTTGAAGATGGGTGCACGCCAGCGGGTGGCACCACGACGCATTTTCTGACGGCTTTTGGACTGGCGGCGCTTTGGTACGGCCATAATATTTCGTTAGTTTAGAGTTGGTCTTTGAGGTCCTTGAGAGTGTCGAGAGCCGACCAGCGGTCGTCACCCTCGGCGCGGGAGGGGTCTCTTGCCCGCTTTCCAGCACTTTGTCTACTGCTAAATATCGCGAATCTATTTCACAGCCCTGTCCAAGGTCCCCATTTTCGCATTTTGGATCGCGCGGAAAGTGCAATAACACCTCTTCCCGTAAGGATTCTGTGATATCTAAGTCGCCTTCACTAACAATTTCCAAAGAAATGGCCGCCTGCGCGACGCGGATGGTTTGGAGGAATGGATGGACGCTGCGGACGCAGGTGAATTCGAACACCGCACTCAGCGATCCGGTCAGCAGCAACTCCGAACCATAGCGCTGGGCCCACAGGTCGTACTCCAGCGGTCCGCTCGCTCGCGCGTCGCCTCGCGGCAAGTCAAAAACCTCGGCGGCCAGCTCGCCTACAAAGCTTTTACCGTCTTCGGGCAGGCTCGCTAGGTCGATGATTAAGTGTTGCTTCATGCGCTGAGGCTAATTTGCCCGGCCCTGGCCGGCAAGGCGCAATTTGGCCGCGCTGCCGCAGCGCTCACCTCAGGAGTATCACGGAGCGCCGGCTCAAGCCGGCGCCTGGGATTGCGGGGTCAGTCCCGCTTTTCGAACATGCGG
>WBXE01000066.1 GCA_008932955.1 Verrucomicrobiota bacterium | reverse complement strand
TTCCTCATCCTTGCTCGGGTAGCCGACGCTCACTTTGAGCAGGAAGCGGTCGAGCTGGGCTTCCGGGAGTTGATAGGTGCCTTCCTGGTCGATCGGGTTCTGGGTGGCAAGCACCAGAAACGGTTGGGGCAGAGGATACGAGCGGTCGCCGAGGGTCACCTGGCGCTCTTGCATCGCCTCTAACAAGGCGCTCTGGACTTTGGCCGGGGCGCGGTTGATTTCGTCGGCGAGAATCAGGTTGTTGAAAATCGGCCCGAGTTTGGGCTCGAATCGGGTGCCCTGCGGATGATAGACCATGGTCCCCACCAAGTCGGCGGGCAACAGGTCCGGGGTGAATTGGAAACGCGCAAAACTGGCGTCCAGCGACCCGGAAAGCGCCTTGACGGCGAGGGTTTTGGCTAGGCCAGGCACCCCTTCCAGCAGAATGTGGCCATTGCACAGCAGCCCGATGAGCAGGCGGTCCACCAGCTCGGCTTGGCCGACGAGCACGCGGCCCATTTCGGCTTTCACATCCTGAATCCAGCCGCTGGTGGCGGCGATGTCTTGTTGCAAGGTCTCGGTGGTCATCGGGGTGGCTGCTGCCAGTCTGACATGAGATCCGCGCAGTGCAACCGCCAAAGCGCGCAGACAAAGGGTCTTGGAGATCAGCCCCGAAATTGCCATCGACGCCACGCGCCTATCTGCATGGGGCCACAAGGATCCGGGTGACCAAATCGTGGTCGTCACCGCGCGCCTGCACGGTCTCAAGGTGCTCACCTCCGACTCGAAGATTCTGAATTACCCACACGTCGGCAGTGTCGCCTCCCGCAAGGTTTGAAAAGGGTTAAACCTAGCAAGGAAAATGGAAAGAGTTGTAGCGACGTTTTTCAACCACAGATTGCCGCCTCAGCCCTTGGCCGGGTAGCGGTAGTGCCCCAAAATTTGATAGTCAAACAGCGCGTTCTCCCATTTGACGTTGGTGTCGAGGTGATGGACGACCCACGGCTGGGCAGTGTTGCCATCCGGGCCTGGGACGACGATGCCGATGTGGGCCTCGGCCGAGTGATTGCCCACCAGCGCCCAGACGACGATATCGCCGGGCTGATAATCAGCGGCATTGCGGCTGCGCGTCAGTTCGGTGCCCTTGCGGCTGAAAAAGCATTGCAGGTTGAAGGTGCGGCGATGATCCATATTTTTGTCCGGGGCGGTGACGCCGGGAAAAATCTGCGGATAGCGCTTGAAGTTTTTTTGCATGTCCTCGTGGACTTCCACTTGCAGGTCGATGCCGAGCTGGCGATAGCAGCGAATGATCACATCCTCCGCTTTGCCCTTGCCGGAAGGCACGTCGCCATTCGGATAGGGGAGGGTGTAGTAGGCGGATTCGTAGGCGGTGGGTTTGAGCGAGTGGGCGAGCGCGGCGGCGGCCAAGCGTTCGCCAAAGCTGCTGGAGCGTTCCAGCGAGCTGATGAGCAGATGGGTTTGTTCCAGCGACGTGCCATTCTGGGCTGCCCGCAGGAATGGCAGCAGTGGGCGTCCAAACCAGAACGTAATGGCTGCGGCAATCACCAAAATAACCCAGCCACCAAAGAAATTCTGGCGCTTGGGCTTGTGCGGCCGGGGCCCGATGTATTCGAGCGTGCGGTAGAGGTCGGAACGTTTTTGCGCCATGAAGGTGGAGGGTGAAGCGAGCGGTGCGCGGCAATTGTCGCATACCCCGCCCGCTTTAGCCACAGCATAGCACCAAACCTCCGAAAAAACATTTTTTCGCAGGATGTCGGTGGGGCGCAAGCTGGGCATCCCGCGCACCCGCGCAGGCTGCTTCAGGCGGGTTGGCAGCGCAGGGTCTCGAGGTAGTCTTCCAGCGAGTTAAGGCAAGCGCGGCGGGTTTCCGCGCTGCGTGGCGCATTGGCGGTGATACTGACTCCGGCGATGAGGGCTACGAAAAAGGCCGCCTCGGCCGCCGGTTTGATCGAGCGGTGAATCTGGCCAGCGCTCTTGCCGCGTTCCAAGAGGTCGGCCACTGCCGCACGCCAGGCCGTGAAAATCCGCTCCAAACCCGCGCTTAACGGATGGTCGGGGGTCCCGCTCGCTGCAGCCAGCGCGCTGAGCGCGACGGTGGGGTCGCCGGGGGCCAGTTCGCTGAAACGCTGCCGACACAATTGCCTCAGGGTATCCAGCGAGTCGGCTTGCTCCAACGGACTGAGCCACAGACCGGCAATGGCTTGGGCGAGGCGCTCGTCTATCCAGGCTTGCGCCAAACCTCGCTTGTCGGGAAAATGATGGAACAACGCCCCTTTGGTCAGTCCCGCGCGGGTAACCACGCTGCCGAGCCCCGTTCCCGCATAGCCTAAGTTGGAAAACTCCTCGCCGGCGGCGTCCAAAAGTGCCGCCCGGGTGAGTAGGGGTTGTTTTTTGCGCTGGTTCACGCGGGAGAAATACCGGGCGGCAGGTATGATGTCAAGCCGATTCGCGGGGCTGGGGGATCAGAAGCCGTTGGCTAGGCGCGAGACGAGGGCCTCGGCGGCGCGTTCGAGGGCGTCGGGCAAGGCGTTATTGCGTGCGGTTTGGAGATCGGGATCGACGAAGAGCTGACTGGTGCCCGAGGACTCGCCGGTGATGAGGATGTGGCGAGGATTTTTGGCGTCGGTGAGGGACCACGCGAGAGTGACGGTATTGGTGAGTTCCTCAGGGTGGACGGTGTCGAGGCGCGAGCCGCGGATGGAGGAGTAGCTGATGTTTTTAATGCGTCCGCTGAGGATGGCGTCGGCGTGCTCACGGGTGGCGAGGTGAAAGGTGCCATCTTGGCTCAAGACGCTGGAGACGGCGGAGGTGGCGAGGACTTCGGCCTTGGGGTGCAGGGTATCGTTGGTGAACATCGGCAGGGCAATGGACTTGATGCGGGTGAGGGCCGCGGGCTTGGTGCTGCCGAGGTGGTAGCCGGCGCAAGAGGTGAGCAGCAACAGTGGCAGCAGCAACTTCATCCCGAAAACCGAAGTTTGACAAAACTCGATGATAGATGAACCACAGATTACACGGATTTTACGGATTAAATTAGGGGTCATCCGGGACTTCTGCGGTACTGCAAACCTGGAAAGAAAAATAGGAACCACCGATTTCACGGATAAAGAAAGACTTATGAATTTTATGGAATTCACCATTTGGAACAATCTGAATATTTGATAGATTGTGGTCATCTTTTTCATGTAATCCTCTTCTATCCGTGAAATCAGTGGTTAAAAAAGCGCGGCAACCCCTTCCATCGCCCTTTTCAGGTTAAATGGTGAGAGAATCCCAATCCGTGGTTTCATGCTCGAAATGCAGATTTCAACCTCGGAGCTCGGCTTCATGCGCGGGGGGAGTGAAGCGGCGGCATCACTCGCCGAGCTCTTTGAGGCGGGCGCGTGAAGCCTCATGGAGGTGGCCGGAGGGGGCGCGTTTCAAGACATCGCGATAATAGACTTTGGCGGATTTGAACTGGTGGATTTTGTAGTAGTATTCGGCAATATTGAAGGAGCCTTGGAGTTCGCGGGAGCCTAGGTTGGCGAGGAGTTGGCGGGCTTCGGCGCTGCGGTGATGGCTGGGGTACTGCGTCAGGTAATCGTTGTACGCTTCACGTGCCAAATCCAGGGTGGCTTGATTGCGGTTGCCTCGGTTGGCGTCTTCGGTGAGCACCACGCCGACGCGAAAGAGTGCCTCAGGGGCCTCGCTGCAGTCGGGTTGGTCGCGCACGAGTTGGCGATAGGCCGCGATGGATTTGGCGACGTCGTGCTCGTCTTGATAGATCTGGCCGATGGTAAATTGCGCGCGGGCGGCGGTGGGGGTTTTGGGGGCGTTGTCGCGCACTTGGCCGAGCATCTCGGCGATTTTTTCGGTGGCGAGTCTGGAGTGGAGGCCGAGGAAGTTCTTTTTGATGCTGCCGTCAGCGGCGGCGTGGGCGATTTTGGCTTGGCTGGTGAGCGCGGCGGAGTAGAGGTTGCTGGCTTGAAAGCGGACCAGGAATTTTTGATAGGCTTCGAAGGCCTCGAGGCTTTGGTCGGATTGTTCGAGCAGCTGGGCCTGGCGGAAGCGGGCCTGCGGGGCGCAGGGAGCGAATGGGAAATCCGAGGCGGCCTGATCGTAGCGCTTGATGGCGCGTTTGGTGTGACCCGAGGCCTCGGCTTGCTTGGCCTGTTGAAACAGCACTTCACCTTCCACGGACGCCTGGGGATTGTTGGCCGTCATGAGTGGCAAATCGGTGGAAGGACTGCAGGCAAGCATAAGCAGGCCGGCCGCGCCGCATAGCAAAGGAAAAATAAACCGCTGGGTCATGCCGCAGAGCATAGAGTAAAATGTGTCAGCGGGAAGCGTAAATTGAGGATTCGTGCGCAGCCGGATGGGAAGGGCGCGGCAAGATGGGGCTTTTCAGACGTGCCGGACTGACGCAAGCTCCGGCCGTGCGCGCCAGAATCATATGGATGGGAATAGGTGCCGCCGCAGTGATTGGCGGCGGTGGGGTTTGGTGGTGGAGTGCCCGGCACGCGCCGCGGCTTGGACAGACTGCCTTGGCGCAGACCGAGGCGATTCTGGCGTTGGGGCCGCGGCCGCCAGGCTCCGCGGCCTTGCAGGCGGTGCGCGAGCACTTGCGTTGCCAACTTCAAGCGGCTGGGTGGGTGTGCGTCGGTCAGCCGTTTGAGCGCAGCACGACGCAGGGGGCGCTGCGATTTGAGAACCTGCGGGCGCGTTTTGCTGGGGGCGATGCTGCTGTGTGGCAGCGGCCGGTGAATGGATTGCTGTGTGCCCACATGGACTCAAAGCGGTTCAAAGATGAGGTGTTTGTCGGGGCTGATGATGCGGCGTCGGCTTGCGGGGCGATGCTGGAAATTGCCCGAGCCCTGGCGCTGGCCAATCCTCAGCAGGCCAAACTCATGGAGTTGGTGTTTTTCGACGGGGAAGAGGCGCTGGACCAGAATATCAACGCGTTTGATGGTCTCTACGGCAGTCGGTTCTACGCCAGTGCCTGGCCCGGCGGGCTGGCAAAACCGCAGTTCGGTATTTTGTTGGATATGATAGGTCATCGGAATTTGGCGATCCGCTTGCCGTCGGACACTCCCGATGTCTTGCGCGAGGTGGTGTTGGCGGCGGCCGGCAAGCAAGGTGTGAGCAAGCATTTTGGGATGGCCGCGGGCCCGATCATCGACGATCACACGCCCTTGACGCGGGCTGGCATTCCAATGGTCGATATCATCGGGGATTTCAGCAATCTGTCGTGGTGGCACACCCCGGCGGACAACCGGCGCATTCTTTCCGCCGATTCGTTGGACATTTCTATCCGGGTCACGCTGGATGCGTTAGATAAGCTGCTGCGCCAGCCCTAGCGAGGCTTCGCCTCAGACGTAAGACAAGAGTGCGTGGCGCTTCTTCATTTTCTTGTTTCTTGTGTCTTCTAGTCTTGTGTCTTTTTGGGCGTGACATCCCTGTGCTCAGCAGTTCTGCTCTGGCGGCGCTATCTTGCGCCAGCCATGGCCCTCGAACCGCTCAAAGATGGCATCCGCTCGCTGGTGCGGATCGACTTTTACGGCAACGTCCACAAGCGCTTTCGCGGGACGGATGCCGCCGAGCGCTACGCCACCGAGGTGGCCGTGCTCAAGGTGCTCGAGGAGCGGGGCTGCCCATACGTGCCGCGCTTGTTGGAACAGCACCCCGAGGAACTCTACTTCGTCTCCACCAATTGTGGCCAGCCCGCCAATCAAATCACCAAGGAGAAAGCCGACCGCATCTTCGCCAAGCTCGAACGCGATTACGGCTTGCGCCACCTCGATGCGGAGGCGCGAAATATCACCTACTCCGACAAGCTCGGCTGCTTTTGCGTGATCGACTTTGAACTGGCCGAAATCCTCCCGCCACCGCCCGGTCTGATTATCCTAGATGGAAAATAGAAACCACAGATTACACAAATAATGAATGAGGTATGAATTATATAGCTGACGCCTTTAGGGTGATGGCACAACCCGCCGCTCCCGCTGAACCTCCCACTCTCTAACACTGCTGCCGTGTCTGCCGCGCTCCTCCATTGGGCCGCCCGCTCGCACAGCGGGTCGCGCAAGCCTCGTAACGACGATGCGTTCATCTCCTTCGCTTCTGGCGTACGCGGGGCGGAGACGTTGCCGCCCGCCGGCGTCCATTCGCTTGCCAGCCAGGACCTGGTGTTTGCGGTGTCGGATGGGATGGGTGGGGGCAATGCCGGCGACCTGGCGTCAGCGCTCATTCTCCGACAGATGTGCGAAATCATCCCGGAAACCTTCAAGGCCGCCGCCGCAGGCATGTTTCCGGATTGCCTGAGCCACCTCGGGGAGGCCCTGCGCTCGGTCCACGAGCACATCAATGCCGCCGCCGCCAACCGCGAGGAATGCCGCGGCATGGCCGCCACTCTAGCCCTGGCTTGGTTCACTCCGGATAACCTCTACCTCGCCAATGCCGGAGATTCCCGCATCTACCTGTCCCGCCACGGCCAACTCACCCTGCTCAGCCGCGACCATACTTCCGCCTTTGGCCAATGGCAGCGCGGCGAAATCGGCGAAAATGAGTACCGCAATCACCCGCGCCGCTCGGCTCTTTACGAGGTGGTCGGCGGTGGCCACCCCGGCGTGTGCCCCTACTTCGCCGCCATCTCGTATCAACCCGGCGATCGGTTTCTGATCTGCAGCGACGGGCTCATCGACGGCCTGTGGGAACGCCACATCGCCGAAGCCCTAGCCAAGTGCCCGGTCATCCCAACCCTCACCGCGGAAACCCTCCTCGAGCGTTCGATCGACAATTGTGGCTTGGATGACACCACCCTCATCGTCATCACGGTCAGCGACCCGGCAGCCGGGGGCTACTAAGGCACGGGGTCAGTCCCGCTTTTCGAGCATTCGGGTCGGGCCGCCGCAATATCATGCTTGAAAAGCGGGACCGACCCCATTGGAAGTGGATCCCACTACGGAGTTTCGACTTTGAGGCGCATGAAGAGGGGTGCCTTGTCGGCCATGGGCACGCTGAAGAAATGGTCCGGTGGCGCAGCGCTGTTCTGAATTGGTGACCACGAGTCGGGCTGAAGCGTCTGGCTCCACTCCGCCCCATAGGTGATGCCAGAGATGCCGGTGGGTTCGGTGAAGCTAAGGACCAGGTTGTTATCGACGGCCTGGGGCACGGGCAACTTGCCGAAGGAGGGTTGCGTCGGGTTGAGGCCAAAGGCGAATTCGAGCAGGTTGGCCAGTCCGTCGTTGTCGGGGTCGGCGAGGTCGGCAGCGTCGCCACTGTTGGCGTAGCTGCCGAAATTGGCAAAGCGCCAGGCCTGCAAGGCGCTGCCGGTAGCGGTGCCGCTGAGATTGATATTGAACGGATTATTGTACGGGTCGTTGCTGGCGAGGTGAATCGCGGCCGTCTGCGTGCCGATGAGCGAGGGCGTGTACTTCATCGTGAAGGTGGTGCTTGTGTTGGGTGCCAGGGAAGTCGAGGCGAGGCTGCCCACGGTGAAATTGGCGGCATTGCTGCCGTCCTTGGTCACGGCCAGTCCGCTGAGGGTATCCGTGCCGGTATTTTTCACCGTGCAGGTCAAGTCGCCCGAATCAGTGCTGATATCGACGTTGCCGAAGTCCACACTCGCATTGCCGTTGACGAGACTTGTGCCGGAAGGATACTCCACGACAAGCGCAGGTTTGCCCGTTTCGATGACCAGCGCCCAGGAGGCGATGCTGCCGCCAAGGTCGCTTGAGAAGTGATTGGTGTAGAGGCTCCAAGTGCCGTTGATGGTCCCGGTGCCCAGACCATTCATGGTGGTCACCACCGTGCCAGTGGCGATGCCCACAGGCCGCGAGTAGTACAACGAATTAGCATAGTTCTTTGGCCGGTAGGACCTGGAAACGAGCGACGCGCTGGCGGGAATGTCCAGCGTTGCGGTATCGTCAAACACGAGATTGGGAGAGGGATAGGGGGTGGCGCTGTTGCCGCCCGCTTCGGCCATGAAACCGCACACGTTGCCACTGGGTGCGCGCAGATACATGCGGACATCACTGGGAAAGGCATGGTTAAACCCATTGATCTTGAGCTTCACCGACAACACGTTGCCGGTAATGCCGCTGACCGTGACCGTCGAAGGGGTCGTCAGATCGCCTGTCTTTGGAATAGAGATGGTCCCGCCCGGGTATTCCTGACTGGGCGCGACGGTGCCCGTGAGCTTTATATCAAAGGGGGTTTTGCCCGTGTCGTTGCTAGGCAGGTGCAAGGTGGCCGTGCGTACGCCCACCGCGGAAGGTGTCAGTTGCACCGTGAACGTCGTCGAGGATATCGTCGGGGGGGTCTTTGTTTGGTCTATCTTGGCAACCGGTGAGACGGGCTGGACTGTCACGGAATAGTCACTCCGGTTGGTGCCATCTATGGTGATTCCGGTTAGATTCAGATCGGAGTCGCCGAGGTTGCGCACCGTAAAGGTGAGGCTTTTGTTGGATCCGGAGATGACCGTGCCGAAGTTCACGGGGGTGGTAGATCCGGATGTTAGGAGGGTTTTCTCGGGTTGTTCCACGCTGATAGCGGGTAGCCGCAGCACCGAGGTGTAGGTCACTTGGTCAAGCCAGGCCGTGTCGGAAAGCTGCGACGCGTTGACATCCTTGACATAAGACCAGCGCAAGGTATGCAAACCCTCACTGATCACCGTGGTCTGCTGTCTCCACGGAATATTGCCGGAGATGGGCGTCACGCCGCCCACGCCGAGGTTCTCGACGCCATCGATGGTGAAGTGAAGCTTGTCATAGGTCTCCGAGGACACCGCCCACCAGAATGACAGAACCCCCGTGCCCATGACCGTGGTTTCAATCCAGTTTTCCTGGCTATTGCCAAGCGGGCGGCTTTGCGCTGCAGACGCCCCGTCATGGGTGGCGGATGTTTCCACAAACCAGCCGCTGGTACCTCCCGTCGTCCATGTTAGACTTGGATTGTTCAGGGCCGTGGCCAGCGTGATGGTGGTGGCGTCGATATAGAGGCGCAGGGTGGCGCTGCCGATGCCGATGGCATTGGTGGCGCTCAAGGTGACATCGTAGGTACCGGCGATGGTGGGGGTGCCTGCAATGAGACCGCTGGCGGTATTGATGTTCAATCCGGTCGGCAAGCTGCTGGCCCCGTAGATGGTGGGTCGGTTGGTCGCGGTGATCTGGTAGCTGAAGGACTGGTTCTTCACGCCGATGGCAATCAGGGGGCTGGTAATAGTCGGTGGTGCGGCGACGATGGAGAAATTCGCGTTGCTGGAATCCTCGGCGGGAAGCGGATTGGTAAGGCTGCTGATTTTCACCCGGTAGTTGCTGGCGGGCAGCAGGTCCGGGGACACATCCCAGGTATAACTGCCATCGTTGGTCTCATCAGCGGACAACACGGAGGAGAACACCCCGCCCTTGTAGAGCTCGATCTTCACATGGCCGCTGATCGTGGAACTCCAGAGGATCGTCCGGATCTGACCATGATAGAGGGTTTCCCCGCCGTTGGGGCTGTCCACCCGGATCGTGTCGGGGTCGAGTCCCACGCCAAAAAGCAAGTTCATGGTGGCACCCGAGGTGCCGATGCTGTTGGCGTTGAGGCCCGAGTAGCTGCCATTCCACCAATGGGCGTTAGGCGAGGTGATGTCGGTTAGGGATGCGTTATTGCCTGAGAAGTAAAGATCCAGCGCGTCACCACTGTTGGTGTTATTCTCAAAGTCCCACTTGTTGTCGGCCTGCACGAGGGTCAGCTCATAATTGAGGTGACTGCTGTTAGGAATGAGGCTCTGGTTGTCCCTCTCGCCCAATTCGTCGACGTGCCAGACCGCGATGCCCGAGGCGGGCAGGCCCGCGTCGCGGCCGCTTTGCTGGCGGTTTTCGAACAGGAAATATTCGGTTGGCACGCCGGGTTTTTGAAAGCGGCAGAAGTGGTTGTATCCTGGGGCACCGGGGGTGGCGGTGAGCGTGGTGTTCAGAGAGGTCGCGCTGGTGACATCGGTGAGGGTTGACCAGCCGGACGCGTATTTCAGGTAGGCGCAAATCAGCGACGGGTTGTGGCCGTGGCCGCCATAGTCCATGAGACAGAAGTCGCCCGCGCCGCCCTTCGAGTCGTATTGGTAGTCGTAAAGGTCCGGGTAGCCGCACAACATGTGGCCGTTCTCATGACAGAAGGTGCCGAGTTCGAGGGAGTTGCCGATGTTGGTGATTTGATACTTGTTGACTTTGAGGGCGCCGGTGAGCGTTTGCGGGCCGACGTTATAGAGAGACCACGCGTGGGGCCACAGGCCATAGGTCCAGGTGCCGCCGTTGCCGCCGGCATAGAACACGTTGAAGGCCACTGCGTTGTTGCCGGAGTCGACGGTCAGGGAGTTTAAGGAGCTCACGAGGCCGGGGTATTGCGACGACGCCTTCAGGATGTCGATGGCGTCTTTGATCAGCAGATTGGCCTGTGCGCCGCAATCCTTGTTGATGTCGTTATAGTAACTCTTCGGATGCTTCGAATTGGGAATGCGCACGTAGGCGGTGACGACATTCGTGTAGTTCAATAGATTGTTAGAGTTATCAAGGTAATATTGTTTGACCGAGCCGTTGTTGCCATAGCCGGTATAATTGGAGCCATTGCAGAAGTCGTCGATGTTGGCCTGCGGTACCGTTTGCTGGTCGTCGTCGAAATCAATCAACAGGGTGAGGCCGACCTTGGTGCCGGTGGTGGTGGTCGAGGGCGGGGCGAATTGCGGACCATTGGCGGCGATGGCCTGTTCCGTGGCGCTGCGCTGGGCCTTGAGGGCCTGCCAGCGGGCGGCGGTCTGCATGCCGAGTTCCCAGCGATCGTGGCGCTCCTTGGCGATGCTCGCGGCGGCGGTCGGGGCGATACGCAGGTGCGGGGCCAGGCCGAGCGTTTGCGGATCGCCGGTGCCTGCGGCCATCGCGGTGGCCACAAAAGAGTTCCCGTCGGCGGACAAGGCGGCGTAATAGTAGGTTTTTGTGGGCCGGTCGCACACGACCGTATAGCCGTCGAGCGTTTCGGTGCAGGCATAATGCTCGTCGCCGAAGACGCGCAAGTCGACCTTTTCGCCGGTCGGTTGTTGCCACTCGATGGGCATGCCTTGCGGGCCGTAGGGGGCGGCATGCACGCCGGTGAAAAGAGTCACAACCAGCAGTAGGAAAAAACAGGATATTCCACGCAGTTTGAAGGGCTTCATGGCCGCGATTAGAGCGGGAGTGGGACCGCGCTGTCAAATAAATTCTGGAAGGAGCCGATTGCCGCCGGATCAATAGACGCGCTTAATCTTCTGACTAACTCAACGTTCCACACCCCGTCTTCCAGAAAAATGCCCGGATGGCATGGCGAGTGCTTGACAATC
>WBXE01000065.1 GCA_008932955.1 Verrucomicrobiota bacterium | reverse complement strand
CCGCAGCGCGTGGGATCCGAACTGGGTGGCGAATTTCGGCGGCTACGACGATCCCGACCAACGTGCCGGGTATCAACCGGCACGCTTCACGCCCTTGCTCAACCCGTTTTACGTGGCCCTGCCCTACAACGACGTGACGATGGGTGGGGTCCACCGGCCCGAGGCGAGCGAGGTGATTCCGTGGTTTTGGCAAAGCTATCGGAGCGACGGCATTTCGGTGTGCAAGGACCGCTGGCTGGCCATCCACCATGAGGGCCGCGTCTGTTATGCGCAGTGGGAAGACGTCGGCCCCTTCGCGGTAGACCACTGGCAGTATGTCTTCGGCAACGCCGACCCCTTGCCTAACCGCAATAGCAACGCCGGCATCGACCTCAGCCCCGCCGTGCGCGATTTCCTCCAGCTCCGCAGCGGCGCGAGCGTCGAGTGGCGCTTCGCCGAGGACCGCGAAGTGCCACCAGGCCCCTGGCTGCACACGCCGTAAACCGCCTTCCTCCGATAGATCATTCCAGTCCGCAACCAACCCACCCCAACAACCCACCATGAAATCCAAACATTTAGCCGCCGCCGCGGCACTCATTCTTTGCGTGATGGCTTCGCCACAAGCACAGGCGCAAACCACCCAGCCCTCGATTCCCACCGGCTCGCTAACCGCCTACCCGACCGAGGTGCAAACCGGCACTAAACCGACCCTGACGTGGAACATCAGTTATCCATCGGTGATTAAGAAATTCCTCACTATCACCAATGAGACAGGGGTCACGGGTGCTCTCGGGGCCACGGTCACGCCCAATCAGAACCTGATCTGCGACATCCGAATCCTCGGGGCCGGCGTGACCACCCAAAACTCCAATGGCACAATCAACTACATCGAGACCGCCGCCAAGCTCCGCTACAACGGCTCGTCAAGCTGGACCACCATCTTTGACGGCAAGCAAACCGACACGATTGTCAAAACGCAGGGAATCATCAAGACCCTCAACGTCACCTCGGGTAAGGCCCTGGATTTCGGCGGCCAGTATTACTACAATAGATCCTGGTTCACCTTCTTCAACTCCACCAACGGCAGCAATGTGCAAACCTTGGTCAACGGCGATGCTTGTCCCAGCTATGTTCCGGCTTACAACGCCCCCTCCCTGGAAACCTTCCTCAAACCCTATCTGGATGCGTCGAACAAAGTGCGCATCGGCCCGATGGATGTGGTTGTTTTCATGGAACTGACCCATACCAACAAATCCGATCCCGGCTACGATTTCCAAGATCTCGTGCTCCTCATCACCTTCCGCACCTCCTGATCCGATGCAAACCAAGACTCTAGCAAGAGGGTTTGCCATAGCGGTGAGTGCCGCCATGGCTGCCAAGGCCACGGCCGAAGGACCGGTGATGCGCGACGCGGTAACCGAGGAGCAACTGGTCCTGGCCCAGCGCAACGCCAGTCAAGTGGATCCGATGAAAACCCTGCCTGTGACCAAGGCCGTGGATCCTGCCACGCTCAATCACCCACAAGATTTGCTCAGCCAGTCGGACATTCTGTGTTTCGACGGCATCGCCACGCTGGTGCCCAAGCACGCGATCCTGCAAATCCCCGATGCTTACACCGAACGCTTGAAAATCTCCCCGGCCGCGCAAATTGTCGGATGGGCGGATTTCTTCGCC
Organism: Verrucomicrobiota bacterium; assembly: GCA_008932955.1. Taxonomy (GTDB): domain Bacteria; phylum Verrucomicrobiota; class Verrucomicrobiia; order Verrucomicrobiales; family Akkermansiaceae; genus Luteolibacter. Next base: position 9,739 of record WBXE01000065.1, on the reverse strand, counting down.
GCCAACCGCGGCTGGATCACCACCGTCGAGATCAGCCGCGTACAAGCCGAGGGCAATGAACCGATTGCGGAGGACACCCGCAAGCTGCTCGCCAAAAGCCGCAACCTGGTGGTCGCGACCTATCAGGGAGGGCCCATTTCATTGCTCGCCCCCAAAGTCCCGCCTTCCGCAAAATCAACTCAACCAATCAAACCATGAATGCCATTCCGCAGCGCCTGCTTCCCGTGCTTCTGGCCACTTCTGCGCTGGCCCCGGCCCAAACCACGACCTACACCAACTTCATTCGCCAAATCCAGCTGCCCACTGCAGTCCAGTGGGACGCAACGGTGGCAGCCACCGGCTCCCAACTGTCCGCGCTGGCGATTAATCCGGGAGGTGCCCGCTTTGAATTGTGGACCGTCCTGTCCTCGCCGCTCACGAGTTATTTGTTGGACACCAGGTATGTCGGTGCCTATGTGCCCCAGGCCACCGTGGTGGTCCGCTCGGAAGATCCCTATCCAACCATCCCGAGGACGCGGGCGGACCGCCCGTTCTACGTCGATGTCACGATGGCCGGGTTACTCAGTGGGACGACGGATCCGGCCGCCTCGAAGAGCGTCACCCTGATGCATTATGTGCAATCTTACGGCACGGGTGGAACAGGCGTGAGCCTGGATCGAACGCAGGCCACCTTGCTGACCCAAGCATCAGTCGCCACCAACGGCTTGCAGACCCTGACCTACACCGTGAACGCGGTGCCGGGAGCGGTGCGGACAAAAGTTCGCGGCGAGGAGCGCTTTTCGGTGTTTTCGCTGGCGGACTATCAAGCGCCGGCGTCCCAGTTGGCCTCGCAGTTCATTCAAATCTGGCCGGTGGCCGACGGCTCGATGGCCGGCATCACCCAAGGGATGTTGATTCGCTTTACCATGCCGCTACTCACCCTGACGCTCAACGACCTGTACCCCAATTCGACCACTTATGCGCAAGTCTATAAGGGCAATCCGGCACTCGGAACTACCGGAACCGTTGTGCCTGGTTCTGCCTTGGTCATCAGCGACACCGTGCCGCTAAGCCGGGTGCTGACGCTACAAAGCTACGACTCTGTGTTTCCAGATGACGGCCACTGGACCATGGAACTGCTAACCGTAACGCCGTTTGGCACGGATCGGCTGGCCTATGTCAGTTTCGATATTCAAAGAGTTATCACCATGAACACCAACTTCTCAACGGCCGAATGAATCAAGGGCTTGGTAGGCCGTCGAACTCTTTTTGCATTTCATTCTTGAAATTTTCGTTGCGATAAATTAGGGAAAACCGTGCGTCTCTGGATTGCCGCAGCAAGTCCTCCACCTCGGTGAGCGCCAGCAGCACGAACAACCCCTTCACAGGTTCCCGATGAAACGCCAACGTCTTGGTCGCAAACTTGTCCTCCACCGTCCGTTGCTGTTGGTCGGCGGCAAACGCCCCGTGCTGCACGCCGAGTTGCTTGCGCAACGTCTCAAAGCGCGCGGCCATGGTATCGGCGGTGGCTTCCGGATCAAAGTAGTGCACCGTCAATTCGTAGAGCCTGCCGCCGAGGAAGCGCCCATCCAGCGCCGCCGCCTGACTCCCCGGCAGCATGCCCTTGCGCGGCTGAATCTTGATGATGCGCAACCCCGCTTGGTCGCCTGGCAGCGCGATGCTTACGTCCAACGCGTGGCGGCCCGCCCAGCCCAACAATTTTTCCGGCGTATCGCCCCAATGCAGCCCGAACGGCGGCTCCAGCAATGCTTGGGCGCTCACCCGGCCACCGCCCAGCAGCAGGAAGGCGGCACACCAGGCCCAAGCGCGAAACGGTGCATTCATAGTCCAAGGCTGACGGAATCCTTGCCGTGCGGCAAGGCCGGAAAGCGGCGGCGCGGATTTATGTTGGTGGAGGCCACTATCTCGCTGTCGATTCTCACGCTCATCGGCTTGGTGATGTTGAAACTTGCGCTCAATATCCTCCAACCGCGCCAGTGGGCGCTGCAGCAGGCGCTCTCGGATGCCTACGTATCCTACGAGCGGGCCTATGCCGAGCGCCTGCCCTTCGCCACCCTAACCTCCGCCACCTCGCCGTGGCCGGCCTATCCGACGACCACCAGCAGCAGCGTCCAACTCGGGCAGCTCAGCGGCGGCGTAGCGGTGACGGGCACCGTGCTGCGCACCCGTTTTCCCGATTCTAATAATTTGCCGATCGACAGCGGCAGCGGCACCCCGGCCACCAATCCGGCCAGTATGAAAGTATGGAAAGTTCAAAGCGTGCTCACCTACCAGATAGGCGGGCGCAGTTATGCTAAATCCCGCACCGTGATCCGCTCGCAATGAACCCGAACACCCATGCGCGTCATGCTAAGACGAATCGGTCGAAAAACTACAACGTCGCGATAAATCGTGGCTAAGAAACCACTGAAACACTGCTTACCACTGATGGCACTGATAAGAAATTCAAAATATATTTCAATGGTATCAGTGACAATCAGTACCTCAGTGGTAAAAATCGTCACGAACCATCCCCCACAAACCTTAACTTGACGCGCATGCCCAACACCGCAGGTCAAACCCCCCAATCCGTGGTTCATCCAACCGATCGTTCAAATCCACCCTGGATATTTGGAATGAGGCGCCACCATCGAGCCGCACGCAACGGTTTCACCCTGATAGAGCTGACGCTGGCGATCATGCTGGGGATGGCCATCAGTGGAATGAGCCTGGCTCTGTTCAATCAACAACTGGCGTTCCTGCAAATTTACAAGGCGCAAAGTTTTCTAACCGAGGAGGCCCCGCTCATCAGCATGCATGTGAGCAAATTGGTGGGCAAGGCCGAGCGCTTTCGCCTGCATGCTTCGGTGGCCGACGCCCTGGCCGGCAGTAATCCGCGGTCCACTGCCTCGCCGGTGCTGGTGTTGAACTTCCGTCAGCCCGATGGTGTGGTACGGGCGGCAATTTTGTCGTTTGAAAACCGCGGCAGCGGCCCGGCGCTTTACTATTACGTGGTGCCGCTCAGTGGCGTGCTGGGAGCGCCGCAATGGTATATCACCAAAAAGCCAAGCGATATCTCGTTCTGGGTGAATCAAGGGATCCTGCGCATGTCCCTGAGCGGTCCCAACAGTGAGCTTATCACCTACTCCGGAGCCATGACCCAATGAAAACCTCCACATGCCGGCACCGTCCTTCCGGCTATGTCTCATTTTTGTTGGTGCTCACCATGGGCGCGATACTGACGCTGCTAATGGTGCTTGCCTACAAGCGGGCCACCGCCTCGCTCGCAGCCCAAACCAACGTGCAACTGGAAGTGGATTACGGTGAAAAGGAGGAAGCCATCCTGCGCTCCATCGTCGCCATCACCCCCAACCGGGCGATGCGCGCGATGCAGAGTCTATCGAATTCCAGCAACGCCATCAGCGATCCGCTGCGTTGGCAGAATATCTTCACCGAGGCGCTCGACCTAGCCAATTCCCGCCAGTCCATCTCCAGCCCGCTGCTCACCGCGCTGGGCACCCCGAGCCCGAAGGTGGCCAATGCCGGCGACGCCGCCCTCACCACTCCCGACACCATCTTCAAAGCACTGGGCAGCGACACCGGCTATGCCTCGGTGGGCATCAACCGTAGCCTCGGCAGCGGCTATCCGGTACCCCTGACCTGCAACAATTCCACCGACTCCACCCGCGACGCGATCTGGCCGATCATTTCCAGCAACAAGGTCTATGGTGCCCTGGCGCAAAGCGGCATCGGCCTGCCCTACGCCACCTATCCGAATTTCAACCTCCTCACCTATCCAAACATCAATTTCGGCTACGCGAGCCCCGGCCAGCCGTTTGTGGCCAAGCACAATTGGTGGGGCTTCTCGCTGGACCTCTCCGAGCCGAATGCGGCCCAGACCGGCGCCGTGTTGTCGCGCCGCAACTTCGTGCTCTCGATTTATGAAATCCCCTCCCAGTTGGCCATTTCCGCCTCCTCGTTCATGGAGCTGGGCCAGTTTGCAAACGGCAGCGCCTGGCAGAACGTCACCATCGCCGGCGGCATTTTCGCCGGTCAGGCGCAGGTGGACGGCAGCACCGCGCTCTCGGCGCTGGCCACCCGCCGCGGTGCGGCGCTCTCCACCAGCACCACGGTGGGCGGGCAGAGTTTCACCGGCGACCCGCTCACGCCAGGGGTGCGCGAAGCCTATCTGCTCACCCAGGGCAGCTTCTTCCCCGTCTCCCTAGCCTCCGAGAGCGGGCGCGCCGCCTTCATCCCGATCAACCGCGGCGTGGACTATTTCGACCGCCTCACCCACGCCGCCGAAACCAGCGTGCTATCGTCCACCACCTGGAACAATTATTCCGTCGGCGCCCTCCAATGCGCTATGCGCCTCGACGTGATCCAACCGGTCAGCGCCTCCAACAAAACCCCCGCGGTCCTGCGCTTCTCCTATCTCAAGTCCGGCTTGCGCAACGACCTGACCGTACCGCTGACCTCCGGCGTAGCCAGCGGCTCGCCGATTGGCTATCTCTATGCCTGCGACGAAAACCAAACCTATAACTTCGGTAACACCGTGGTCGATCTGGCCTATGGCAAAAACGGCACTTATGCCTATCAAAATGGGATGAGCGGCTCGATCACCTTCAACAATGCCCGCTTCGGCGACCCGCTGGTGGGCACCGTCAAGTCCGGCTATTTCCGCCCGAGCTTCCCGTTTGAACTCAAGGCCCTGCCCTCCGGCAAAACCTGCATCGCGGTCTATCCCATGCGCCTCGCCGCCTTCCTCGCCGCATTGGGCGCGGACAGCACGGCAGTGAACAACTCGCTGGTGGTCAACGTGGACTACACGGCGGCCACCGGCAGCCTTCTTCTAACCAAACCGTCGATCCCCTGCACCGATCTTGATTACGGAGTCATCCTGCTGGAATGCAGCGATTTGACGTCCTTCACCAAAGGTTTCTCGTTGGTAACCAATCTGCGCTTGTACGTCGGCGATGATTTCAATGTGGTGACCACCACCCCACCCACCGGCTACACTCCCCCGGGAGCCTATTACCCGCCTAGCTCGCTGTTTGCGCCGGAAAAACGCTTCGGCTCGGACATGGATCCGTACGGGGTGAATTTTTCCGGGCAGATCGGCTCGCTGGTAAGTGAATCGGCCAGCGTTCCGGTCCGCCCCCTCGATACCAAAACAATGAGTGGTGCCGCCATGACCGCCAGCCAGATTCATGTGAACTTGAGCCCGATCACCCATCCGGCCAACCTGCCGCCCATCTTCATGATGAACTGGCTGCTGCTGCTCGAAGAACGCAGAGGTGAGTTCTATACCTCTAACTGAATCGCGGGTTCTGCTCCATGCCATTGACGTAAAGCGGCGGCTCACACGCGGCTTTATCCTGGCCAGCAACTTGGCCAGCCTGCGCCATGGTAGGGAGCGACGACCTTACTGTCGTCGTGCGGAAGCAACGCCAATGAACCGAGCCTTCGCCACTCATTCATGGGCCGTCCTTCCGCTACCACCACACGAATGTGGTGGCTTCTGATTCACCTCTTGGGGGAGTCTTAGATTTGATAGATTGGGATCATCTATTTCGTGTAAGCATTCGACTGAGCTCACGCCGAAGTTCTCTTCGAATTGCGAAATTCTTCTGATTATTTGAAACGCATTCTGACAGGCTCTCTCGCTGCGATCGGTTTGGTAAAAAAAACGGCGCTGCGACCCATCCCATATATTTTTTAGATTAAGTTGCGGGCAATCGTCGAGAACGGTGAATATATCAAGGTATATCTTCACGCAAATGAAGATTGCGGTTAAACCACGGACCGCTCGGATGCTTCACCCATGTTTCGGCAAATGGATGCCTGATCGTCAGGATTTGCGCCTGAGCGGTGGCTGAATCAACCATGCAACCCCAAGCTGTCATGAAAAAACAATCGTTTACCGCCCTCTCATCCACCGTCCTAGTGATCGCTGCCTTGGCCTCGCCTCAGGCGCTGGCACAATCGGTCAATCCTATCGGGACGCTCACGGCTTCTCCAAACTTGGTGCCTGCTGGCACCCGGCCAACCCTCACATGGAGTGTCACCTACCCAGTGTCAGTCATGGATTACGTCACCATCAAGATTCCGGGCGGCATCACGCCCAAGCAGAATCTGGTCTGCGACGTGCGCATCATCGGCGCGAGTGTCACTACCCAAGACGCCAAAGGCAAAACCGTTTATCTCGAGACTCTGGGCCAAATTCTTTGCAACGGTGCCTCAACCTGGTCCACCATTTTCGATGGCTTGAACACCGATACCCGTATTCAGACGCAAGCCATCGTCAAATCCTTTACCGCCACCGCCAACCAGCCAATCAACTTTGGCGGATACTATATTAACAAAGTCAAGAGCTTTGCTTACACATCCCAGATTGGTGATAACGTGCGCTTCCAAGTCAATGGCGATACGCCGCCTTCCAACTTACCCGGGTGCAATGACGCCAGCTTGAATAGTTTCCTCAAGCCCTACCTCAATGCCTCGGGCAAGGTGCAAATCGGCCCGATGGACGTGATCATTTTTATGGAGTTGACCACCAATAACAAAGCCACACTCGGCTACGACCTGCAAGACTTGGTGTTTCTCGTCACCTTCACAAAACCCCTGAATCCATGATCGGGCAATTTGCAGGATTATCGTGGCGGTGGCGCGGGTGGCCGATGGCGGCGCTGTGCACCCTGCTGACGGGGTTTTGTGTCGCCGCGCCACCCGTGGTGAAGGATGCCGCCACTCACGAGCAACTGGCGTTGCAATTGCGCAAGGCCCAGCAAAAGGATCCGATGCAAGGGCTGCCGATTAGTCAAAGCGAGGCTCCCTCACGCAATCAGCCCAAAGATTTGCTGAGCCAATCTGACATTCTGTGCTTCGGCGATATGGCTACGCTGCTGCCGAAGCGGGCGATTCTGCTGCTGCCTACGACTCTGGCCAAGCGCGGCGAGTACACAGCGGGTGCCGCCCTCATGGGCTGGGCCGAGTTTTATGCCCAAAACCGCGGCTGGATCACCACCGTGGAAGTCAGCCTCCTGCAAGCCGAGGGTTCGCTGCCTCTCGCCGCGGATATCACCCAGCGCCTCAAGGACGCCACTCGGGTGGTGGTCGCCACCTATCAGGGCGGCCCCATCTCAGTGCTGCCACTCAAAGTACCGCCAACCCCACCCGCAGCTGCGTCAACCACCGAAAACACCCAACCATGAAGCGCCACATCTTCCGCAGCGTGCTGCTGTTGCTGGCCGCTGGCTCACTGGCCTCGGCCCAGTCCGCAAGCTACACGAATTTCATCCGCCAAATCCAGGCGTCCTCCGGCGTCCAGTGGCAACTCGATACTGTGGCCACCACCGGTGCCCAATGGTCACCGCAGACGGTTGACTCGGGCGGTGCCAGCTTTGAGTTATGGACCGTCATGACTTCACCGTTGACCCAATCCTTGACCAGTTATCAGCTGAAATCCTGTTTTGTTGGCACCTACGGCCCAGTGGCATCCGTGACGATGCATTCGGAAGATCCCTATGGCCCGATTTTCCGCACCCGCGCGGATCGTCCGTTTAGTGTCGTTATAACCGTCAACGGTTTGCTCAGCGGTCTTACCGATCCCGCCGCCGCCAAGAGCATTAACTTGTGCCACTACGTCCAATCCTATGGAGTGGGTGGCACCGGCGTGGCCCTCGACCGCAGCCAAGCGATCCTGTCGTCACAAGCGTCGATCACCCAGAATGGCAGCCAGACCCTGAGCTATGCACTGACTTCCATCCCAGGCAGCAACCGTTCCAAGGTGCGTGGTGAGGAGACGTACTCGGTATTCTCGCTGGCGGACTATCAGGTTCCGGCGGCCCAGCTCGCCTCGTCGTATATCCAAATTTGGCCGGTGGCCGATGGCTCGTTTAGTGGGATTACCCAGGGCCAGTTGATTCGCTTCGTCATGCCCCAACTAACCATTGCGCTCAACGATCTGTATCCGAACTCTACGACTTATGTGCAAACCTATCAGGGCAGTCCGCAACTTGGCATGGTCGGCACCACGCTGCCGGGCTCGGCATTGGTTATCAATGATTGCATCCCGCAAAGCCGGGTGTTGACCCTAAAGGGATATGACGCTGTCTTTAGCAGTGACGGCACCTGGACCATGGAACTGCTCACCGTGACGCCCTTCGGCACCGATCGGCTGGCATACGTGAGCTTTAATATCAACCGGACAATCAATGTAAACAGCACTCTAACAACAGATGAGTGACCCGGCTTTACCTAGCAATTATCCCGATGCACCGGCATTTCCCGATTCATGAAAACATGCGTCATCAAACACCGCCCGTGCGGCTATGTGTCATTCTTGTTGGTGCTCTCAATGGGTATTCTGCTGACCTTGCTGATGGTGTTGGCCTATCGTCGGGCCAGCGCCTCACAGATGAATCAGGCCGCCGTGCAATTGCAGCTGGATTACGGTGAAAAGCAGGAGGCTATCCTGCGTTCGCTGGTGGCCAGCGTGCCGAACCGGGCGATCCGCGCAATGCAAAGCCTGTCAAACTCCGCCACCACCATCAGCGCCCCCCTGAGCTGGGAAAACATTTTTGGCGACGCCCTAGCAGCAGCCAATGCCCGCCAGTCAATCTCCACCCAAGTACTCACGGCGCTGGGCATCGCTGCCGTGGTGGGTAATTCCGGGGATGCGCCGCTCAGCAACCCCGACCTGATCTTCAAGGCGCTCGGCAGCGACACCGGTTTGGTCTCGGCAGGCATCAACCACAGCCAAGGCAGCGGTTATCCAGTGCCGCTGACCTGCAACAATACAAGCGACGCTTCTAACGACGCGATCTGGCCGATCATTGCCAGCAGCAAGGTATACGGCACGTTGGCTCAAAGCGGCGTGGGGCTACCGGTGAGTACCTATCCAAATTTCAATCTCCTCACCTATCCGAACATCAACTTCGGCTACTGCCATCCCGGCCAGGTCTTTGTGGCCAAGCGCAATTGGTGGGGTTTTTCGATGAACCTCGCCGGACCCAACGTCGCGAGCACCGCCTCGACAATGCAATGGCGTGACTTCGTGCTGTCTATTTATGAAATCCCCTCCCAGTTGCCTATTTCCGCATCCTCGTTCATGGAACTCGGCCAGTCTGCCGGCGGGGCTCCATGGGGGGATGTCACGATCAACGGCGGTGTTTTTGCCGGGCGGGCGCTGGTGGACGGCAGCACCGCGCTCCCGGCACTGGCCACCCGCCGCGGCGCCACCCTATCGACCAGCACGACGGTGGGAGGGCAGAGCTTCACCGCCGATCCGTTTACGCCTGGGCTGCGTGAGGCCTATCAACTCACTCAGGGCGATTTCTTCCCGGTGTCGTTGGCATCGGAGAGCGGGCGGGTCGCCTTTATCCCGATCAACCGCGGGGCGGACTATTTCGACCGCTTCGCCCATGCCACCGAGACCGCCGTGTTGTCATCCACCACCTGGGACAATTATTCCCTCGGTGCCTTGCAATGCGCAATGCGTTTGGACATCACTCAGGCAATGAGCGCGACCAACCCAACACCCACCATCCTGCGCTTTTCCTATCTCAAAAGCGGCAACCGCCAGGACTTGATCCTGCCGCTGACCACCGGCCCGGCCAGCGGCCTGCCAGCCGGTTACCTCCCGGCTTGCGGGCAAGACCAAAGCTACGATTTCGGCACGGCCGTGGTCGATCTCGCATACGGCGCGAACGGTCAGTTTGCCTATCAAACAGGCATGAGCGGCGTGATTACTTTCAAT
>WBXE01000064.1 GCA_008932955.1 Verrucomicrobiota bacterium | reverse complement strand
CTTGTTGTCTTGGGTCTTGTCCCAGCCCGCTAATCCTCCTCGATGCGCAGGCGAACGGGCGGGGGCAGGCTGATTTTCTCATCGCTGTCGCCGACGTCGAGGCTGTCCAACACATTGGTGCGGTGGCGCATCAGGCCGGCATCCCTGGAAACCGCGGCAGAGCTTGGGACTTCGGCGTGGTAGGGGTCGTCGCCGATGACGAAAGGAGCCTTGGGTACCACCGGTACCACGTTGAGGGCCGGCAGCGTGGTGAGGGCTGTGGGGCTGTCGCTGGAGCTGCCGGAATGGGTGGAGCAATAGGCGGACGATTCGGTGCCGCGGCGGAAGGATTCGGTGATGGTGGTGGAGCGGGAGCGGAGTTTGCCGCTGGCCTTGTCTTCGGCCATTTCCTGGCAGAACTGAGTCGCGCGCTGGCCCGAGATGCTGCACACCGGCAGCTCCACCAGATTGTCAGGGGCCTCGATGGCCCCGCCGCTAAACGCTGGTGCCGCCGCATTCATCGCCGCCCGCCAGACCGGTAGCGCCAGGTCGCGACTGAAGGCCCCCGGATAGATCTGCCCCGCCCCAGCTTGCAGAAACCCAGTCCACACGCCGCAGGCAACCCGCTTGTTGTAGCCCAAAAACCAGGTATCGGAAAAATCGTGGGTGCTGCCGCCCTTGCCGGCCCCGGGGAAGGGTTTTTCGAGCAATTTATCGAAAGCTCCGGCGGCACTGCCGCGCTGGCACGAGCCGACGAGCATGCTGTGGATTTGCCAGGCAGTGGCTGGATCGACCACCTGCCGAGTCGCCATGGGCGGATAGTCGCGGCGGTAGATGATATGGCCTTGGGCGTTTTCGACGCGGTCGAGGTAGATGAGTTTGGCGGGGCCGAGTTTGCCGCTGCAGGCGAAGGAGGCGATGGCGCGCAGGGCTTGTTTCATCGATGCCTCCTCCCAGCCGACGCACAGGCGCTGGAGCAACTCGGCGTGTTCCATGGGGAAGCCGAAAGCCGCCCCGATCTTGGCGATGCGTTGCAGGCCGACCAAGCCGCCGAAGCGCACGGTGGCGGCGATTTTGGAATTTTCGAAGGCGCGGCGGGCGGTGATTTTCCCATCATAAGTGGGTGCCGCCACCTCCATCCCCCATTCGCCCAAAATCCCCTCGCGGCCACTCACCATCACGGTGCGGTTGTCCATCGCCTCATCCTCCACCAAAGTGGCTGGTGTCTGGCTGCCACTGAGGCCCGCAGCGTATAAAAACGGGAAAAATGCGGTGCCCAGCGGCCGTTTGCCAGACTCGATGAAATCGTAGGGCACCTGCGCGTAATCGCGACCGCCGACGTGGGCGAGCACTTCGCCGGAGTCGTGTTCGACCATCAGCACCGCTCCTTGCAGGTATTCCGGCGGTTCGCTCGACCCTTTGCGGTAGTCGGCATATTTTGGGTGGGTGTAGGCGGCTTGGGTTTCGGCGCGTGCCAGGGAGTCCAAGAGCGCCTGTTCGGCGGCGTCCTGAGCCTCCTTTAAGATGGTGGTGTGGATCTTGCAACCGCCGGCGGCCAGTACATCCTCATCGAGCGCCTCATCGATTTTGAGCGCCTGGGCCACCGCGTCGGCAATGCGCTCGTAGAGGTGGGAGGTGCCGCGGCGCAACGGCTGTGGATTGAGGGTGAGCGGCTGGGCCTTGTAGTGTTCGGCGTCCTTGGCGCTGAGAAACTTTTCCTCGACCATTCGCGTTAGCACGTAGTTGCGGTGCTCGCGGTTGATTTCCGGATGGTTCATCGGCGAGCGGCCGGTGGGATTCTTGATCAGGGTGACCAGCGAGGCGCACTCGCTGACGGTTAGTTTCTTAGGTTCCTTACCAAAATACCCGAGGGCGGCGGAGCGGATGCCGTGAAAGCCGCTGCCAAAGTAAATGCGATTGAGGTAGAACTCGAGAATCTCTCGCTTGCTGTAGCGTTGTTCGATGCGCATCGCGAGAAATGCCTCGACTAGCTTGCGCTGGGTGGTCGTCTCGTTGCGCTGGACCGCCTCATTCTTGAGGTTGTAGGCATTGCGGGCGAGTTGCTGGGTGATGGTGCTGGCTCCTTGTTTGGACCCTTGCAGGTTAAGTTTGGCGGCCCGCACGATGCCGATGTAGTCCACGCCTTTGTGGGTGAAAAAGCGCGAATCCTCGCCGGCGCAGAGGGCGTCGATGAGGATTTGCGGCACCTCGCTGATGGGGATGATGCTGCGGTTTTGGACGAAGATGCGGCCTATTTCCTTGTTGTTGCGGTCGAGGATGATGCTGGGCACCTCCAGCTCGTTGATGCGCTCGAGGTTGTAGGTGGTGGCGCGCTGGCGGAACTCGCGGGTGTAGCGCTCGGCGAACACGTAGCCGATGCTGCTGCCCGCGGCGCCGAGGATCAGGCCGGCGAGGATCAAGCCCAGCCAAAACCCTTTGCGCTTGTAGAAACGGCGCTTCTTGCGGATGTTTCGGGGTCTGATTGGATAATTCGCCATGCCTGATTCCCACCCATTACCGCTGGTTTGCGCGGCAACACGCAACGATGTTTATACGAGAGCTGCCACTTCCGCAACCCCCACGTTGCAGGGGGTGTTGCGGGAGCGCATCGCGGCGAACGGACCCTTGGATTTCGGCGAATTCATGGCTGCCGCCTTGTACCACCCGGACCTCGGCTACTACGCGCGGTCTGCCCGCCAGGTCGGTCGCGGCGGGGATTTTTTCACTAGCGTGAGCGTGGGGCCGTTGTTTGGCGAGTTGCTCGCGCGGCGTTTTGGGAGCTGGTGGCGGGAGGCGGGAAGTCCGGACAAGTGGCGGCTCATCGAGAGTGGTGGCCACGATGGCAGGCTCGCTGCGGATATTCTCGGGGCCTTGCAGCGGCTCGAGCTGGCGGCCTTTGCCGCGCTCGAATATGCCATCCCCGAACCTCTGCCCCGCCTGCAAGCCGCCCAACGCCTGACTCTTCAACCTTTCGCCGACCGCGTCCGCTTCCTGGCGGATCCGGCGGAGTTGGCGCACAACCCGTTGCCCGGCATTGCCTTCGGCAATGAAGTGCTCGATGCCCTGCCGTGCCAGGTCATCGAGTGGCAAACCGACGGCTGGCACCTGTGCCGGGTCGGCTGTGACACGGACGGACGGTTTTATTGGGATACTCAGCTACCGGTGAGCGACCGGGCGCAGCTCGCTGGGTTGGCCCCGCTGGGTGAGGATTTTTCCATCGGCTACCGCAGCGAACTGCGGACCAACTACGGCGGGTTTTTCGCGCCGCTGCTTGCCGGGTTGTCATCCGGCCTGCTGCTGTGGTTCGACTACGGGTTTGCGCGGCCAGAGTACTACCATCCGGCCCGCCATCAAGGCACGCTGCGGACGTTTCTCCGTCACCATGCCGCCGATGATCCTCTGCTCGATCCCGGCGAGTCAGACATCACCGCGCACGTTGATTTCACCGCCGTGACCGAAGCTGCCATCGCCCTAGGCTGCCGGCCTCTGGCTTTCCGCAACCAAGGTGCGTGGCTCACCGCAGTCGGCCGCGACTGGTTGCTCGCCATGGAGGGACGACCCGATGCCGGGTTGCTGCGGCAATTTTCGACTCTCACTCACCCCGCGCAACTCGGCGGCCGCTTCCATGCGCTGGAACTCGCCTGGAACGATCCGGTGCCACCAGTTATCGCCGCCGCTGACCTTCACCGCCTGGCCATGGCTGACGGCCATGACACAGCGTGGGGCTGAGCTCAAACATCCCGAGTAACTTGGCCCGGCTGCGGCATGGTAGGGAGCGACGACCTTACTGTCGTTGTGCGGAAGCAAGGCCCATGAACCGGGCCTTCGGTACTCATTCATGGGCCGCTCTTCCGCTACCACCACACGAATGTGGTGGCTCCTTAGCTCGGCAGCTCAAAACGGCAAATCCCTGATGAGGCGGTCGATGGCCGGGAGGCGGGCGTGACGACGCAGCGGCGTGTTGAGGGGCGTCCGCGGCGCATTCCAGCATCGAGTAAGCGGTGATGGGGGAGATGCGCAGCGAGGTGGGACGGATGCCTGCCTTGTCCCATTGGCGCATGAAAATGTTGGGGATCGAGTCGATGTGCGTGCCATCGCTTGGCTTTTCCACGGAGACGAGTGCAACGCCGATGATCATGCCCGAGGCGACGTCAGCGTCATCTAGCGGGCCCGGGGCGTAAGCTGCGCATGGCGGGCCAGTTGTCGCCGCGGTAGGTTCGGCAGAGTTGTTTGATGGCGGCAAGTTCGTGATGGCCAGTTGGCTGCGGCTCAACAGGCGCATTGTAGCGGCGCGTCTATGACCGCCGCTGCCCATCAACCGCCAGTGGACTAGTGGCAGGCCGGCACTCGCCAGCAAGCTGGCTTGGCCTGGCGGCAGCAAGCTGCCGCACTCCGTAGCAAGCTGGCTTGGCTTGGCGGCAGCAAGCTGCCGCACTCCGTAGCAAGCTGGCTTGGTCTGGCGGCAGCAAGCTGCCGCACTCCGTAGCAAGCTGGCTTGGCTTGGCGGCAGCAAGCTGCCGCACTCCTACTCAAAGATGGCCGCGCCGTGGAACAGCGCCGCAAACACCAGCAACAAAACCCCGCCGAGCGCCAATAGCCGGTTGTAAGCGGGGCCTGGCGGCTGGGTCATCACCCCGTGGAGAATGCACCAGCCTAACAAAATTGCCGGAGCCCCGGCGGCGGCCAGCAGGCGGTGGCCGAGAACGAACCAAGCCCCCCCGGCTGCGGCCGCCAGCGCTAACTCGAGGGCGATGACGGCCACCGCCGCCCGATGGCCGAAGCGCACGGCGAGGGTGCGTTTACCGGTGCTGCTGTCCTCGGCCCGGTCGCGCAGGTTGTTGATGGAAATGAGCACCGCGGAGAGCAGGCCGGTTTGCAAACCCAGCAGCCAAGCCGTCGCCGGCCAGCCACCGGTTTGAATGAAGACACTGCCTGCCACCGCGACAAAGCCGAAGAAGATGACGACAAATACCTCGCCCAAGCCGCGGTAAGCCAGTGGGAACGGGCCGCCGGTGTAGCCGTAGGCCAGAAACAACGAGGGGCCGCCAATCACCAGCACCGGCCAGCCCCGAGCTTGATAGAGCACGCCGCCAAACACCACGGCTAACAGCAAAAACCCCACCGCCATAGCCAGCACCGTGCGGGCTGACAGCAGGCCTGAGGCGGTCGCCCGTGTCGGCCCGAGGCGGCGGGCGGTATCGGCTCCTTTGTGCGAGTCGATGGCGTCGTTGAAGAAATTGGTGGCGATCTGGATGGCGATGGCGCCGCCCAAGGTGCAGCCGGCGAGGCGCAGGTCGCAGGTGCCGGTGAGTTTCCAGGCCAGGACGCAGGCGACCCACACCGGCACGATGGCTGCGGGCAATGTTTTGGGACGCGCGGCGAGCAGGCAGGCATGCAAGGTGGATACGGACACGGGCGGCAGTCAAACAACGGATAGCGGGAAAATCGAGGCGTTAGATTGGGGAAATTTCTCCCTCTCCCAAAAAATGTCCGTTCCATGACAGCGAGTGGTTTTATACACCTATCGGATGGATTGGTGATTAGCTGGCAAACCATATAGTGCTAAGAAGACCCAGCGCTTCAAGCGCAATGAGACTGGGGGCACCGCGTTTATGCCATGGTCAGACTGTTTGCCTGCCTCAACCGTCTCAAAAGTTTTGCCCCTGAAGTTTTTTTCTATTGGGCCTGATATCGGAAATCTTCGGTTCCGCCTATCTTATGGAGCGACGACGTTACTGTCGTCATGAGGAAGGACCGACCATGAAGCGAGCGTTAGGCACCCATTCATGGGCCGCCCTTCCGCTACCACCACAAAATGTGGTGGTTCCTTAGCCAGCGCCAGGCCCACAGATGGCAGTATTTGCGGGAAAAATGTGCGATTGAGCGCAGCGCGCCATAGCAAATGGGGGTTTGAGGTTTTTTGTTGCTTGACGGCGCAAGCGTTCCCTTGCTTGCTGCGGTAGCCGCAATTCCCGCTATCTGGATAGGATCGGGGTGGTGGCCGCCGTCCGCTTGCCGCTGCTTCCCGAGGTATGGGTAGGGACGTTGAGCAATGGAAGGCGCTGGAGCAGCACCCGGAGGGCCCGATACGAGACGCATGGCAATAGATTTAAAACTGGCAGAAGACCTCAAATCGCAGGGAGTGCATGTCACTTCCTTTGAGAGCTTGATCAATTGGGGGCGTGCCAGCTCCCTGTGGCCGCTGCAATTCGGCCTGGCCTGCTGCGCCATTGAGATGATCGCCGCGACCATGGCGAAGTACGACATGGCGCGTTTTGGAGCGGAGGTATTCCGGCCCTCGCCGCGACAGGCGGATCTGATGATAGTCGCCGGCACGGTGACCAAGAAAATGGCACCGCAAGTGGTGCGCCTCTACAACCAGATGGCCGAGCCGAAATACGTCATCGCCATGGGCGCTTGCGCGATTTCCGGCGGTCCGTTCAAGGATGGCTACAACGTGCTCAAGGGGATTGATCGCTTCATTCCGGTGGATGTGTCCATCCCCGGTTGCCCGCCGCGACCCGAGGCCCTGCTTCACGGCCTCATCACCTTGCGCGAACAAATCGCCAAGGAAAAACTGCTAGGCCAGGAGCGCGCCCGCCACGCCGATCCTAAGGGCCCGGGCGACCTGCCGGTGCCCGAATTTGGCGCGCACGACATTGAGCCGGCCTTCAACCCGGATGTGTGGAATCCGCCCAGCTTCACCCGCGACGTCAGCGAATCATGACGCCTGACCTGCCCGCTATTTTCACCCGCTTGCGTGCCGAATTGCCTGCGGCCACTCTCGCTCACCTGCGCAACCCCGGTCCTTCGGGCCAGGACTCATTGCTCGTCGCGCCCGCTTGCCTCGTCGCCGTCTGCCAATTCCTCCACGACTCCGCGGACCTCGACTTCGATTTACTATCCAATGTGACCGGTGTGGACTGGCCAGACCCAGCCCTGACCGACGCGGTGGCGCTGCCGGCCGAAGGCAGTGCAGCGGCGGTCGGTGGGTTTTTGGAGGTCGTCTATCACCTGTACTCCACCTCCCGCCGCGTCGGCCCGCTGGTATTGCGGGCTCGCAGCGTCGACCGCGCCGAGCAGGTGCATATCCCCTCGGTGGTGGCGGTCTATCGCAGCGCCGAGTATCAGGAACGCGAAATCTTTGATTTGTTCGGTGTGAAATTTACCGGTCATCCGGATCTGCGGCGCATTTTGATGTGGGATGAATTCCTCGATCACCCGATGCGCAAGGATTACTTGGCGCCCGATGATTACCAATACGAGCCCACTCCACACGATGCCGTGTTGGAAAAAGCCAAACAGCATTACCCCGCCACATCGGAAAGCTGAAAGCTGAAATTTGAAAGCTGAAATTTGAAATCCGTGATTTCCGACCCGTCATTGTCCCTATCGTCCGCCGCCTGCCCCGCCTCAATGCCGGAGTTGGATGAGGACCAATTATTGCATGTTTCGTTAGGTCCGCAACACCCCTCCACCCACGGCGTGTTCCGCATGAATGTGCTGCTCGACGGCGAGACGGTGGTGAGCCTCAAGCCGGTCTTCGGCTACCTCCACCGCAATCACGAGAAAATCGCCGAGGGCATCACCTATCTCTCATCGATGCCCTTCACCGACCGCCTCGATTATATCTGCCCACTGACTAACAACTGGGCCTACGCCCAGGCCGTGGAAAAACTCGCCGGCATCGAGGTGCCGGAACGTGCCGAGTACATCCGCGTCATCACCGCCGAACTCACCCGCCTGATCAATCACAGCGCCTTTGTGGGCTTTTTTCTCGGCGACATGGGTGCTTGGGGGTCGGCGCTGATGTATGCGTTCCGCGAACGCGAAAAAATCCTCGACCTGTTCGAAGATCTAACCGGCGCGCGGATGATGTCCAATTACATGCGTTTCGGTGGCTGCCGCAATGACTTGCCGGACGGCTGGGCGGCCAAGGCGAGCGTGCTGGTGAATGAATTCCCGCGCTTTCTCGATGAGTTGGAAAACCTCGTCACTGGCAATGAAATTCTCATCGCCAGAACCCAGAACATTGGCGCACTGCCCAAGGAGGCCCTGATCAATGGCGGTATCACCGGGCCGATGTTGCGCGCCGCGGGGGTGGCTTATGATATCCGCAAGGTCGAGCCTTACGGCATCTATGATCGCTTCAAATTCCGCATTCCGCTGGGCACCACCGGTGATTGCTACGACCGGTTGATGATCCGCTTGCTGGAATTGCGCGAGAGCCTCGCCATCTTGCGCCAAGCCCTCGATCAATTGCCTGAAGGTGCTTATATCCATCCCAAGGCGAAGATCCGCAACTTCAAGCCGCCGGTGGGCGAGGCCTACGCTCGCATCGAAAGCCCCAAAGGCGAACTCGGCTTCTATCTCATCAGCGACGGCTCGGCCAAGCCCTTTCGCTACCGCATTCGCCCGCCAAGTTTCATCAATCTGACCTTGCTCGAAGATATGTGTCTGGGCCTCGATCTCGCCGACGTGGTCCTCATTCTCGGCAGCATCGATATCGTGTTAGGGGAGGTGGACCGATGAGTCTGGTCTTAAATAAGTCCATGGAACATCCCGCAACTTCCTCCCGCGCAGCCACCCCCCCGCCTGCGGCCGCTTGGACGCTGCCGGGCATCGGTTTGCTCAAGGGTCTGGCCGTGACTGCCACCAACATGATCCAAAGCTATTACCGCAAGGATCGGATGACCACCGTGCAGTATCCCGAGGAGCGCGCCACCATCAGCCCCAATTTCCGCAATTTCCCTTTCCTGGCTTATGATGGTGCCGACGCGATGGCCGGGCTGCGCTGCACCGCGTGCTTGATTTGTGAGAATGAATGCCCGCCGAAGTGCATCTACATTGTCTTGGACCGCGATGAGAACGGCAAGTCGCTCAAGCGCCCCAAGGTGTTTGATATCGATGTGTCCGTCTGCATGAACTGCGGAATTTGCGCCGAGGTCTGCCCGTTTGATTCAATCTATATGGATGGCGAATACGAGTTGAGCACCACAGATCGCTTCGAGGGCCTGTTGTTCAACAAGCAGCGCTTGGCCCGCTCGACCGACTATCATGCGCAACTCCGCCCGCTGGAAGCCGCCGAGGTGGCCGCTCGCCGCAAGGCCGACGAAGACAAGAAACTTGCCGCCCAAGCTGCCAAGGAAGCCAAAGCCAAAGCCGACAAAGCGGCGAAGGAGCAGGCGGCCGCCCAAGAGTCTGAACTCAGTTAACGACCTCAAAAGCACCACATGGCGAGCAAGTTCAGTCCCCCACAGATTGCGGGCAAGCTTAAGGTTTTCTGTGGGGATTGGGCCTGACGAATTTTACCACTGAGGTACTGATTCCCACTGATGCCACTGAAATATTTATCAATTTCTTATCAGTGCACTCAGTGCTAATCAGTGTTTCAGTGGTTTCTTCGCCACGAATTAAGGAAATCCAACTTGCTCACCAATTCGTTGAAAACGAGGTCATTAACTGAGATCTGCAGCACGCGACACTTGGCAAGTGTCGTTCACTCCGGCGTTGTGCCGGATCACTCGCCGGCATCCGGATAGGAGCCGAGGAGTTTGACGAACGAACAGTGTTTGTCGAGTTCGGCCAAGGCTTCGGCCACTTTCGGATCAGCGCAGTGACCCGCCAGATCCACATAGAAAATATATTCCCAGTCTTTGCGCTTGGAGGGACGCGACTCTATTTTTGATAGGTTGATCTGGAATTGGTCGAAGGCACGCAGGGCGTGCACCAGCGAACCGGGCCGGTCGTGAATCGCAAATAAAATCGAGGTGCGGTCGTTGCCAGTGGGTGGACAGGTTTTCTCACCGATGACCCAAAAACGGGTGGTGTTAGTCGCGCTGTCCTGGATCGATTCCTCGAGCACGCTCAGCCCGTACAATTCGGCGGCGAGCATGCCGCCGAGGGCGGCGGCACCATCGGCGGCATGGCTGAGGGCGAGCTGGGCGGCCTTGGTCGTGGAGGAGACCTCGACGAGTTCGGCAGCCGGGAAGTTTTTTAAAATCCACGAGCGGCACTGGCCGAACACCTGCGGGTGGGAATAGAGGGTTTTGATTTGCTCGCGGGGGATGGCCGAGATGAGGCCATGTTCGATGCGCAAGAGGATCTGGGCACAGATGTGCAGCGGCGAGTCAACGAACAGATCCAGCGTGTGCGAGACGGCTCCTTCCGTCGAATTCTCAATCGGCACCACTCCGTAGTCCACCCGGCGGCGTGCCACTTGATCAAATACATCGGCAAAGTTAGGCTGCGAGGCGTAGGTCACCGAGTGGCCAAATTTCTTGATGGCCGCTTGATGAGTCCAGGTCCCCTCGGGCCCGAGATAGGCGATTTTCAAATCGTCCTCGAGGGCCAGCGCGGTGGACATGATTTCGCGGTAAATGGCCCGGATCGAGCGTTCCGGCATGCGTCCGCGGTTCATCTCGACGAGTTTGCGCAGCAAGGCCTCCTCGCGTTCCGGCGCATAGATCTGCAGGCCGTCACGCTTCTTGACGAGGCCCACCTGGTGCACCAGTTCGGCGCGGCGCGACAGCAGGTCCAACAAACCAACGTCGAGGGTGTCTATCTGGTTGCGGATGTCGTCTAGGTTCACGGAAGCGGCTTAGGTGGGTTGTAGGGGGGCGGGGCTGTCGATGGCGCTGAGGGCCAGTTGCTGCTCGACGTCGGCGGCAGGGCCGGGCGCGGGGTCGGGCAGTTTGACCTTGCGCAACTCGGAGGAGTTGGGCAGGTCGTCGATGGAGCGGATGCCGAAATGCTCGAAGAACAATTCGGTGGTTTCGTAGAGCAGCGGGCGGCCGGGCAGGTCGGCGCGGCCGCCGATGCGGATGAGGTCGCGGTCGAGGAGTTTTTGGAGCATGCCATCGCAGGCGACGCCGCGCACGGCCTCGATGGCGGCCTTGGTGATGGGTTGGCGGTAGGCGATGATGGCGAGGGTTTCCATGGCCGGGCCGCTGAAGCGCTCGGGCTTGCGCTCGGGAAAGAGTTGCCGGACAAACTCGCCGTATTCAGCGCGAGTGAGAATTTTCCAGCCTGTGGGGCGCTCGCTGAGGGTGAAGGCACGCTGGCTCTCGTCGTAGGAGTGGAGCAATTGCAGCAGTGCCTGGGAGGCATCGGCGGCGGAGGTGGCGGCTAGATTTGTTAACCATTCGGGCAGGGCAGGGGGCTGTTGGCCATCCTCGAGTTCGCGGAGGCGGACGTCTTCGGCCTCGGCGACACGAGCCCGCACCAAGCGAGCTAGCTCATCGGTGGTCAGTGGAGTTTGGGAGGCAAAGAGCAGGGCCTCGATGATCGCGCTTAACTGCATGGCAGAACGGGAGGGTATGGGGATGCGACAGGGATTTCAAGCCCGCTGGCCAATTCCTCGCAAAAAAGTGTTATTTTGCGGCGAATCGAATTTTCTGCTTGCCGGAATTCTCCGCAGAGGCTAAGCCACCGCCCCCCCCGTTCGGTGATGTGGCGAGTTCACACCGTTGCCGTGACTGGAAGTATTCCCTACCAACCAATTTGCGCGACATGTCAGCGAGCCACCCTACCTCTCACTCTGCCACTGCCAAGAGTCAGCAGCCTGCAGCCGCCTCACGCTCCAGTACCCAGCCAAAAATAGCTCCGG
>WBXE01000063.1 GCA_008932955.1 Verrucomicrobiota bacterium | reverse complement strand
GGCGGTGGCAAGCCACCGCACTCCCTGGCTTGCCCCGGCGGGGGCGAGCCACCGCAGTCCGCGCCTGATTCTGCGCCTAAGGGAGCTGGCCGGGCAGCTCGGCCAGTGCTGCCGCCAACGCGGCGCGGCGCAGCTTGCCCAGTGGACTGAGTGGCAGGGTGGGGAGTGTCTGCTGTGCTTGCAGGCGGCGGAATCCGGGGGCGTGTTCGTGATAGGCTGCGAGCACTGCCGCGGCCTGGGCCGGGTCCGCTGCCGCCGCGAATACCGGCACCAAGCGGTGGCCAGCACGCGCGTCGGGCAGAGCGACTACGGCAAAGGTGCCGGGTGTCAGCGTGCCGTTAGACAACTCCAGCAATTCATTCTCGATGGCCGCCGGGTCGACGAGCTCACCGAGCACCTTGACGAGTGCGTCGAGGCGTCCGCGCGGCGTGAGTTGGTGGTTTGCCAGTTCGACCCGGTCGGCGGTGTGGTGCCAGGCATCGGTACGCGGGGAAAATTGCCAGGCATGTCCGTCGTGGCGGAGTCGGCCAGAAAACAGGGCCGGGCCGGCGATGCTCAGTTGCCCGGTTGCAGACACCCGGGTTTGCCAGATCGGCAACACCGGCAATGGCGCGGGTTGGTACGATGAATCGAGTCCATCAAGGCCTTGGGTGGCGATTTGCGAACCGGCCTCGCTCATGCCATAACTTGCCAGCACCGGCCAGCCGAGTTGGCGGGCCGCTTGTCCGGTGCGTGCATCGAGTTGGCCGCCGCCGACGACGATGGCCACCAGCGTGGGAGGGGCGCTCAGGCCGGCGGCCACCAAGTCGTGCACTTGGGTGGGCACCAGCGAGGTGTGGGTGACGCCGTGGTGTGCGAGCCAGGCGCGAAACGCTCCCGCTTCCCAGCGCCAGGAAAATACTTGCAGCCGGCACGCCGCCTCGAACGCTCGGGCTGCCACCCCGAAGCCGCCGACGTGATGGGCCGGCAGAGCCACGCCCCAGCAGGAGTCTTCGGAAACCTCCAGATGCCGATTCACCGCTGCGGCGGACAGCAACAGCGCCTGTTTGGATAGAGCCAGCCATTGCGGCGGTCCGCTGCTGCCGGATGTTTCAAACAAAACGTGCCCATTCAGGCCGGCCACATCAGGAATAGCCCCGGGTAAATGCCCCGGCGCAAACGGCTGGGAGTCGTCCCAAAATCCCGGGTCAGTTAGAAAGAGCGCGTCCATGGCAGGGCCTCCAATAGGTCGTCAAATCCCAGCCCGGTGCCGGCGGGCGCTTGAAACGCGGGCCCCCAGGGGCCGAGCGCCTCGGTGAAGGCATCGGGCTCGAAGAGATGGTGGGTTTGCAAGCCGCACACGCCGGGCAGACCGGGGAATTGCAGGTCGAGTCGAGCCGCCTCCCACGCCGCAAACGTTTGGCCCAGCGGATGATCCATGTAGCTTGTTAGAACGACCCGCTGGCGGTGGCGCAGCGCCGCCTCGGCCAGCAGGAAGGGTTCGTCGATGGCCGGCTTAATGATGAGCACTTGGGCGGCGGCGCTCAGCGGGGCGGCTTCCTGGTCGACCGCGAGGTCTACGCCGGTGTTGCGGTGCAGTTCGCTCCAGGTGCTCTCGGCAAACTGGCAGGGGTCCTCGACGAAGTCGATGGCCTGGCGGGTGGCAGGGGTCAGGTTTATTAGAAAACGTGCGGCGGCTTCGGCGCTGAGGGTTTCGTTGAAATCCAGGCGCCAGCGCAGCGAGGGAAACTCAGCGGCCATCGCCTCGAGCAAGGCTGCTTCTTGGGCGAGGTGTCGGCCGCACTTGAGTTTGACGATGGTAAAGCCGGCGTCTACAGCGCGGGCAATTTGTGTGTGATCGGCTTGCGGGAGGCTGGCGTGGCTTGCCGGCACCGTCATTTCCTCGAACAACGACTCGTCGTAGCTGCGTGCGGCGGCATCGTATTCTGCGCAGCGCAGGGCGCGGCGCACCAAGGGCCAGCGCCGCTCGCCGGCCAGATCCGCTAGGCATTTTAGCAATGGCGGATCCCCCAACTCCGGCCACGGATGAATGCAGCCAAACCCGTCGCCCACCCGGATGAGCGCACCGTCGAATTCCCGCCGCGACGAGACAGCGTTGAGGTGGCCGCGGGTCTTGAGCCGGTAGCGGGAAATGAAGGGCTTATCGTTGGTTAGATGCATGCGCGGCGGTGGCTCTATGGAAAAAAGTGTCTGAGCGCTTCGATGACGCCGGAGCCATGTGAGGCATGGGCCAGATAGCCGCCGCTGAGGGCAACGTGTTGTTTGACGTCTGCTATGGCGTTGCCTGGGCAGGCGATCATCCGCGCGTGGCGGGCATCGAGCATAGCCAAGTCATTGTAACTGTCGCCGATGGCAAAGCAAGTGGAGGCGTCCAGCGCGTAATGGCGTGCGACCTCGCTGAGGCTGCTGCCTTTTTGGAAATCGCGGTGGCCGAAGCGCAGGTAGATTGAGTTGCGTTGCCAACTCAGCAAGGGCTCGGCACTGGCCAGCACTTCCAGTTGGCTAACAATCCAGGCCATCTCCTCGTCGGTGCGTGCGATGAGTCCGGCCGGCTCTCCATTCATGGCGATCCATTGGGCTCCGGTGGAGTGTTCCACGAGGTGGCGCATCGTCTCGAGCAATTCGCCCGCGTGCTTGAAGAGGCCGTGGATTTGCGCCTCACAGGTCTGGTTCCAGGCGTCCAGCGGCTGCCAGCAACCGCCGCTGTCGCAAAAATAGATTTCGCGTTCGCGGGCGACCACCCAGTCGGGCTGGATCGAGATCCCGGATTCGTGCAAGCCCTCGAGCAAGTGGGCTAGCGAGCGGCCGGTATTGATGCCCCAGCCGACCGCGTGGTCGCGGCGCAAGGTGTGCAAGAGGTCGGAAAATTCTGCTGGGACGGTGGGCTGGGTGGCGGGATCGTGGAGCGTTCCATCGAAATCGAAGGCCAGCACGCTGGCGAATTTCGGTTTTTGATCAATGAGGTTCATGTGGTCTTTTCGCGGTGTGCTAGCAGCGGGTGCTGCCGCGCGGTGCCCGCACTATCATCACTGCCGCAAGGTATTTGAAATGGGTGATTGCGGCACTCGTTGCGCGCCGATGTGGATGGAATGGCACTAGCCGGAAACGCGGGCATGTTGCGTTGTGAGGGCTTTAAGTTTTGTTGGGCCGCGGTGGCTCTGCCGACCCTCCTGGCCGACGGAACCGCGGCCCGCACGCGCGGAGCTGTAACGAAACTCAACCGCCGATGCAAAGCGAAAAATTCACCAACCTGTAGCGTGCTGCAAGCCTTCCGGCGAAGTTAAAATCTGGAATTCGAGGATGAAACAACGGATTGCACGGATTTCACGGATTTTTTGGATTTGGATTCTCTGACTATTTTACAGCACAGCAGAATCTCTCTGATCGCCCTTATTTCAATCCGTAAAATCCGTGTAATTTGCCTGAATATTTGAAAAAAGTCAGTTAGGCTATCTCGCTTCGCTCGGTTGTGGTTCATTTTCCCCCGAGTATTGTCCAACTTCGGCGTTCGGGTTCAATGGCACTGCGGCCGGAGGCACGCAGTCACGGCAAGAAAAAGCCGGGAGGCCTTGGTGGGCGTCCCGGCGGAGAAGCGCTCAGAGGCGGCTATTATTTCTTCTTGGGCACCTTGATGACGGGCTTGATATCGGAGCCCCAGATCGTGCCTTCGCCGGTTTCCAGCAAGGTTTTGCTGCCGACGACGACCTTTTTGTTGTCTTGGCGGATGACGTAGGTTTTCACGCTGGAATCCAGGCCGACAAACACGGCCTTGCCGTCCAATGGGTTGGCATCGAATTCACCCTTGGCACTGTTATTTAACAAGGGAGTCACCGCGATGATCCGATTCGTGTCAGCCTCAATGGCCGACATCCCATTCATGATGTAGCCAAATCCCACCTCGCCGCCTTTGAGGCACTCGCTGCCGGTCATGATGTTGTCGGGTTTTTTGGTGGAAATGGAGGACGTGGCAAAAAACGGCTCTTCGGATTTAGTCATCCCGGATGCGATGAGCTGGCGGAAATAATCATTGGCGGTATCGCCATTTAGATTGAGCGTTGAGCCGGTTTTATCGGTCACGGCTTTGGCCGTTTCTTTGTCTGGAAAGTTGCCATACTCCGTGCTGAACTCGGTGAGTGCCATGACCATGTTCTTGCCATTGTTAATGGCAACCATGAGGGGTCCCTTTTTTGTCATGCGGATGATCGCCGGGGCGGAGAGTCCCGCGAGGGTGACGATGATGACGATGACGACGAGGAGTTCCACCAAGGTGAACCCGCCGTGTTGTGGTTTGATGTTTGACTTCATGCTGTTATTTATCGGTGTTGGTTGGTTGGGGCAAACACCCCGGTTTTTTCTAGCTACCCGGCCTGCAAGATCCCCTTGCCAGCCAACGCTGGCTGGAAAGTAGCCTCACCCACACCGGAGGCAAGGCTGAAATTTTTGCGGGCGTATAAATTCCGTCCGCTGGGCATGGTGCGGGTTGCGCGTCAAGCTAAGGTGAAACGGGGGCGGAAAATCACAACTTTGCTATGCATCGTGCTAAAGAAACCACTGAAACACTGATTGCCACTGATGGCACTGATGGCACTGAGAAGAAATTCTTAAAATACTTCAGTGATTTCAGTGGTAATCAGTGATTCAGTGGTAAAAATCGTCACTATCCAACCCAACAAACCTAAATTTGTGCGCATGAACTGGGGATTGCCAAAGCCGGGCGGGTACGGCATGTTCGGCGCGTGAAAATTCGCAAGGCTATCATCACCGCCGCCGGCAAGAACCAGCGCGCGCTCCCCCTGCAGATGTTGGTGGACCGCGACGGAGTGCCCAAATCCGCGCTAACGATCCTAGCCGAGGAGATCACCGGCGCGGGCATTGAGCAAATCGCGGTGATCATCAGCCCGGGCACGGAAAAGTCGTACGAAGCGAGCGCCGGGCCGCATGCCCAGCGGATGCGCTTCATTGTGCAACCCGAGCCGCTGGGTCTCGGCCACGCGATTCATTGTGCAGCGGAGTTCACCGGCGAGGAGGCGTTTTTGCTGATGATGGGCGACCACCTTCACCTCAGCCAAACCGGCGAATCCTGCGCCCGGCAACTCATTGAAACCGCCCGCAGCGAAAATTGCGCGGTGTCCGCCGTGCAAGCGACCCATGAACGGATGTTGCCGCACTACGGCTGCATCGGTGGCCACCGCATGCCCGGGCGCGAGCGGCTGTACGAGGTGGAAGCGGTCATCGAGAAACCCACCCCCACCCAGGCCGAACAAAAATTGGTGGTGCCGGGGCTGCGGGCGGGCCGCTACCTGTGTTTTTTCGGGCTGCATGTGCTCACGCCCGCGATCATGGAAATCCTCGCCCGCCAAATTGCCGCCCGGCCCGCTGCCATCATCGACTTGTCGCGGGCCTTGGAAGAATTGGTCCGCAGCGAACGCTACCTCGCCCACCAACTCGAAGGCTCGCGCCACGATATCGGCCAGCGCTACGGCCTGCTCAACGCCCAGCTCGCGCTGGCGCTCAGCGGCAAGGACCGCGATGAGGTGCTCACCCAGTTGATCGAATTGCTCGCCCAATCCCAAGCCTGAGGCCACCCGCCCATGTCACGTCTGATTCCGCTCATCACCTCGCCGGATGCCACCGTCCGCGACCAGTCGCTAGACGCTGTGTGCGCCCAACTCGGCGCGGCCGAATTGCTCGCGGAGGCCGCTGCCCTGGATGCCTTCCGCCGCGCCAGCGATAACCTCTACGCCCGGGTGCGCGCCCTGCTTTTCCTCCACGCCATCCACCGCTTCCACCTGCCCGCCAGGCTCGCCGCGCATACCACCGCCGCCGCCGCCATCCCGTTCGGCGGCTATGAAAATTTACTCCAACGCCGCTTCGAGGAAGCGATCGACGTCTTTCTAACATCCCAGCAGAGCGCCGGGCCGTCCGACGCCATTTCCAGTGCGCTGGCCGCCGCCTATCACCGGCTGGCGTTCCAGACGCTTGCCGACCAGGTGCGGCGCAGTGTGCGCAGCGTGCGGGGCAACCAGTGGATGTTCCGGATGGGCCACCCGGCGGATCATCCGCTGCGGATCCGGCCTGAGTTGTTAGTGAGGGATCCGGCGAGCGGGACCTATCCGATTTTGCGGGAGCGCACGCCGGTGCGCATGGATCTAACGCATTGCGGGTGGAGTGATATCTTTTTCCTGGGGATGGATTATCCGGAGGGGGCGAAGGTGCTCAATGTGTCGATTGATTTGGCGGTGCACGGCGGAGGGGTTGCGCCGCGGCCGCCGGTGGAGGCGAGTTTGCGGGTCATCGACGAGCCGGTGCTGCGGCTCACCAGCGTGGATTTGGGTTGCACGGCGGAAATTTCCAGTCTCAACGAGGTGTTTGATTTTGCCAAGGACTACCTGGGATTGCTCAAGGCGGCAGTGATTGCCAGCGGGCTGGTGCCGCCGGGCATCGAGGGGTCCGGGCAGAGTTTGGAGGATTGTCTGGCGGCGGTGGTGGGACCTGGCCGCGGCATCGAATTGGTTAGCAACGTCAACAACATCCCCAAGGGCTCGCGCCTCGCGGTGTCCACCAATCTGCTCGCCGCCCTCATCGCCGCATGCATGCGCGCCACCCATCAGGCCAGCTCGCTCACCGGCGACCTAGCGGAAAATGAGCGGCGCATCGTGCTGGCGCGGGCATTGTTAGGCGAATGGCTGGGCGGTTCCGGCGGCGGCTGGCAGGATTCTGGCGGCGTGTGGCCGGGTATCAAGCTCATCGAAGGGGCGCTGGCGCTCGAGGGCGACCCGGAATGCGGGATCAGCCGCGGCCGCTTGATGCCTAACCACAAGTTGTTAGATCAAAGCGCGGTGCCGGCCAGCGCCCGCAAGCGCTTGCAGGATTCGCTGGTGCTGGTTCACGGTGGGATGGCGCAAAACGTCGGGCCGATATTGGAAATGGTCACTGAGAAGTACCTGTTGCGCAGTGAGCCGGAATGGCAGGCGCGCCAGCAAACGTACGGGATTCTCCAGCGCATTCTCGCGGCGCTGCAAAGCGGTGACGTGCAGGCCTTGGGTGCGGCGACGACGGAGAATTTCCAGCAACCGATCCAAACGATCATTCCGTGGGCCAGCAACCTCTACACCGAGACTTTGATCGCCAAAGTCCGGGCCGAATTCGGCGCCGACTTCTGGGGCTTCTGGATGCTCGGCGGCATGGCCGGCGGCGGTATGGGTTTTATCTTCGCCCCACAGCGCATGCACGAGGGACGCCAGCGCTTGTTGGAAATCATGACCGAAACCAAGCGCACCCTTGAAAGTGCCCTGCCCTTTGCCATGGCTCCCGTGGTGTACGATTTTTCCATCAACGAACGCGGCACTTGGTCCGACCTGTTGGTGGGGGCCGAGGCACTGATGCCCGCGGGCTATTACAGTCTGAGTATTCCGCCGCTGCTGCGGCTGCCGCGCAATCAGTTAGCACCCCACCACCTAACTGAACTCAATCATTTTGCCGTTGCCTGCCGCAGTCATCCGCAGCTCAGCGGAGCGGTCGAGGCGCTGTTTGATTCGATTCTGCCCGGCAGTGCTGCGGCAAGCGCCTCCGAAGAATCCCTCGCCCGGCTCCTCGAGGAATTCGGCTTCGACCGCGAAACCCACGAACAAATCCGCGCCGATGTGAAAGCCGGCCGCCTCGGACTCGCCCAAAACCGCCTGCCAGCCAACGCGGTCATCGAGGACGTGTTGGCAGGCGACCTGTTCGATGCCACCCAACCCGCCACCCTGCCCGCCAGCCTCCGCCAACTCGGGCTCGACGCGCTGAGCGCCGGCGAAGTGGCCGTCGTCACTCTCGCCGCCGGTGCCGGTTCGCGCTGGACCCAGGGTGCCGGCGTGGTCAAGGCCTTGCATCCATTTTGCAAATTGGGCGGGCGTCATCGCTCGTTCATCGAGACCCACCTGGCCAAGAGTCGCCAGATCAACCGTCTCGTTGGCACGGCGTTGCCGCACGTGTTCACCACGAGTTATTTTTCGCAAGCGGCGACCGAGCGGTTCCTAGCCGATCATGCCAACTATGGCTATCGTGGGCCGCTGCACCTCTCGGCCGGTAAATCCATCGGCCTGCGCCTCATTCCCAGCGTGCGCGACCTGCGCTTTGCCTGGGAGGACATGCCCCAACAAATGCTCGACGTCCAACAGCAGAAAGTGCGCGACAGTCTGCGCGGCGCGCTGCTGCACTGGGCCCAAACACATGGCGAGGCGAGTGACTACACCGCCAATCTAGCCGCTCAGTGCCTCCATCCCGTCGGCCATTGGTACGAAATCCCCAACCTCCTGCGCAATGGAACCTTGCTCAAATTGTTGGATGAGCGCCCGCAACTCCAACACCTCGTCATGCATAACATCGATACCGTCGGCATGACGGTCGATCCAGCGTTGTTAGGCCAGCACATTGCCAGCGGCGCCGGGCTCACCTTCGAAGTCATTACCCGCCGCCTCGAGGACCGGGGGGGTGGCTTGGCCCGTGTCGATGGCCGCCTGCGCCTCGTCGAGGGCCTGGCGATGCCCCGCGAGCAGGATGAGTTCAATCTTTCATACTATAACTCCAACACTTGCTGGATTCACATCGACGAGTTGCTTGCGACGTTCAAACTGAGTCGCGCGGACCTAACCAATCTGGAAAAGGTCAACCAAGCGATTCGTGCGGTGGCGGCGCGGATGCCCACCTATATCACCCTCAAGGACGTCAAGAAGCGTTGGGGCCGTGGCCAGGAGGATGTCTTTCCGGTTTGCCAGTTCGAAAAACTCTGGGTCGATATGAGCAGCCACCCCGGTTTGTCCACTCGTTACATCGCTGTGCCGCGTGCCCGTGGCCAGCAACTCAAGGATCAGGCCCAGCTCGACGGCTGGCTGCGCGATGGCTCCGCCAGTTATCTCGAATCGCTTTGCGAGTGGGCGTGACGGACTATTTTTACTGAGGTTTTCCGGTTCATGGGCGGCGGGCAAGATGCCTGCGCCACTTGGCGTCGCTGCCGCGTCTCGCGGTAGACCCTGCCTCCGTGCCTCTGGCCGCAGTGCCCATGCGCAGCGAATGAACATGCGCGAAGCTGGGTCGGCCACTTGGCTCGCGCCGCGGCCGCGGCTCAGTCGCTGGCCGGAGTGCTGGGTTTTTTGGCCGGGGTTTTGGCGGAAGATTTGGCGGGAGGCGCGGTTTTGACGGTAGGTTTGGCCGCGGTTTTGACGCTGGCTTTGGCGGGAGCGGGGGCAGGAGCGGGCTCGACGGGAATGGCCTTGGGTGGGCAGCGATTGGTGGAGAAGGGGATAGCCGGGTTGGGCGGTGGCAGGTCCTCGGGGCCGTCGCTAAATTTGCGCAGGTTTTTGGACACTTTGTAGCGGCGATCCATGTCGGACTGGGCGTCATCCAGCGTGCTGCGGCTGGTGACGATGGAGGGTTGGAGGAACACGAGTAGTTCCGCGCGGTCGTCAGTCTTGACGTTGCTGGAGAAGAGTTTTCCGAGGATGGGAATGCTGCCGAGGATGGGAATACCGGTGACGGTGGTGCCCTTTCTGCCGGTGATGAGACCACCGAGAACAATGGTCTGTTTGTTCGGAATAGTGACGGTGGTGAGAATTTCCCGGGTGGTGATTCTGGGGACAACGAGAGGCTCGGCCCCGGCACCACCGGCGATCGATTGCGTACCAGTCACCTCGTCGTTGAGCAGGGCGATTTGCAGGGTGATTTCGTTTTCGGAGTTGATCAGGGGGATGACCTCAAGTTTGAGGACGACGTCCTGATATTGAATCTGAGTGCTGACATTGCCGGAAGCGCCTGCGCCGTAAGTGTTGGTGCCGGTGGGGATGGCAACGCGTTCGCCACTTGAGATGATGCCTTTTTGGTTGTTAGCGGTGAAGATACTCGGGCGAGCCAGTACAGTGAAATCGGACTGCGATTCGATCGCTTTCAGAAAGACGCTCAGATCTCCAGCCGTTCCGTAGAGACGGAGGCCGGGGGATGCTACCTGACTTAGGTCCAGTTGAGGAAACGTGTTGGTCAATGTGGCCGCGGTACCCGTAGCCAGCGCGGGCTTGAAGCTTGGGAGTCCGCCGCCACCGCCGCCTTGAAAGTTCTTACTATTGAACATATATCCGACTCCGAATTCATTGGACTTGGAGAGGGAGAGCTGACCGATGACGGTGGAGATCATGACCTGATCGGCTTTGACATCGACCTGATCGAGGAGGCGCTGGATGATTTCGAGGCCAGAGGGAGGGCCTTGGACGACGATGGAGTTGGTGATATTGTCGGCGACGAGGAGGGTGCGGCCGACGAGGCGGGATTCCGGGGCGCTGGTGGCATTGGGATTGCTGAGGGAACCGCCGCCGCCGCTCTTGCCGCCGCCGCCGCCCATGCCGCCGCTCGAGCCACCCATGCCGCCGAAGGAGGAATTGCCGCCGCCGAAGGACGAGTTGCCACTGGAAGAGGCGCTGCGGCCGCTGCTGCCGGTGCCGCCGCTGCCGCCGCTGCCGCCGGTGCCGCCGGTATTGGAGCCGGAGCGGGAGCCGCCGCGGTTGCTGCTGCGATTGGCAGCGCCGCCGGCGCCGCCGCTATCACCGGAGCTAGTGAAAGCGCGGTTGAGGGCATCGGAGGCGATGGGCAGGAAATCGGAGACGGTGAGGAATTTAAGTTTGCGGCGGAGGAAGGTTTTTTCGCTCGTTTCGATGTCGAACTCGCGGATGAGCCCTTCAACAAAGAGCAGATCGACCGGTCGGCCCATGGCGAAGATCCGGTTGGTGCGCGGTTCCGGGATGATTTGCACGGGCGTGTCGGTGCTGGTGGCAGCAGCGCCGCCCATGGCTGGAGTATTTTGTGGCGGCGCACCGGGCACGGCGGGGGCTGCGGGGGCGCCTGCGCGCTGGACTGCGGTGGTTTTTTGCGCTTGTTGCTGGGTATTGAGCAAATCGTTGAGGGTGCCGGCAAGCTCGGTGACGTCGGCATATTTGACGGAAATGAAGCGGGTGCTGGTGACGTCGGCGGGTTTGTCGATTTCCTCCTTGAGTTTGATGAGCCTGCGGATGAGGGAGGTATTTTCGGTGATGACCACCGAGCCATTGAGGGGGGCGATGGACCCGTAAGTGCCAAAGGTGCCGATAATCTGGGTAAATGCCTGGGCAGCGGTCTCGGGCTTGATGTGCTTGAAGGTCATTACGTAGGAAACCACGCCCTCACCCTCGGGCAGCGGGTCATTTTCGTTCAATACATCATAGCCGATGCCGGGCAACCTCGCTGCCACGGTCAGGAAATCCAGATTGGCGTCCTTATCATCGGGCATGAAGACAAAGTTTTCGATGCCGGCGGCTTTTTTGAGGAGTTCGGCGGCCTGGGCATACGTGAGGGGGTCCTCGGCGCTGGCATCCTGGACGAAGGCAAACTCGGCGGCAGCGGCAGCGGCGGAGACGATGACGCGGCGACCGGTGTATTTGCGGTAAAGAGCCGCCAACTCCGAACCCTTGAGGGAGGCTTGTTCAATGGGCTCAACGATTTTGGTTTCGCCCAGCGGCACATTGGGGTCGCGCACAGGCTTGCGCGACGGCACCAGCGGGCCGACGGGCGCGGCTGGTAGCGCGCCAGGTGCCTTGGCCGGCCCGCCCAGCGGGGTCTTGGCGGCGGCACCTGCGGCGCCGGGTTTGGTGGGCGCGCCGGGCATGCCGGGTGCCGCAGGCACGGCGGGAGCATTCGGACTGGTCGGACTGGTCGGACTGG
>WBXE01000062.1 GCA_008932955.1 Verrucomicrobiota bacterium | reverse complement strand
TAACATCACTGGCCGGGGTGCCGCCGTTGGCGGGCTTTGCCGGCAAATTTGTCATGTTTGGCGCGGCGATGGCCGAGTCCACCACCCACGGCACGCCGGGGCTCACCTGGCTGGTGGGGCTAGCGGCGATCATGAGCGCTATTTCACTCTATTACTATCTGATGGTGCTGAAACAGGCGTTTGTCAGAGAGGCCACGGAGGCGGCGCCGGTGGAGCTGAGCATGTCGCACCGGCTGGCGCTGCTGATTCCGGCGGTGTTGTTAGTCGCGCTGGGCTTGTTTCCGGCGTTGTTGCTCAGTCCGCTGACCCGGGCACTGCTGGCGACGCTGGAGTGAGCGGGCGATGAGGGAGTGATGGAACGACACGCGCCACGTGTCGGGTGAAGAGTGGATCGTGGATCGTCGATGGAAGGTGGCGAGGCAGCGGATGGCTGCTTCTTTCGCGACTCAATGGCACTGCGGCCCGAGGCGCGCAGTCACGCCGCGTGGCTGTCGCGTCTCGCGGCAGGCCGTCGCTGCGTGCCTCTGGCCGCAGCGCCCATGCGAAGCAAATGAACCCCGCGCATTCGCCAAACATGGGCAGACACTGGCTCGCGCCGCGAGACGCGGCACCCACGGCCTGCGGCAGGACACCGCAGCCACGCTTCAGGAAATGCCCGGCGCAAATCGCTTGTCAAGAGGCGGGTTAAGCGCCAGCTTGCGGCGCAACTCATATGGAAACTTGGCAAGCAATCGTTTTGGGCGTGGTCGAAGGCATCACGGAATACCTGCCGGTCAGCTCGACCGGTCATTTGTTAGTAGCACAGCATTTCATGGGCATCGGCGGCCCGGTGGGAAGCGAGTCGAAAGCGGCTGCGGATGCGTTTGCGGTGTGCATTCAGGGCGGAGCGATTCTTGCTGTGCTCGGGCTGTATTGGCCGCGGGTGCTGCAG
Organism: Verrucomicrobiota bacterium; assembly: GCA_008932955.1. Lineage (GTDB taxonomy): Bacteria > Verrucomicrobiota > Verrucomicrobiia > Verrucomicrobiales > Akkermansiaceae > Luteolibacter. The sequence goes on along the minus strand of WBXE01000062.1, from coordinate 10,822 downwards.
ATGATTCGCGGCGTGCTCGGCATGGATGCCCAGGGGCTCAAACTCGCCATCGCCATCATTGCCGGATTCATGCCTGCCGCGCTCATCGGCTTGTTGATCAGCCACTGGCTTAAGGCACACCTGTTCGGGATGTGGCCGGTCGTCAGCGCGTGGGTCCTCGGCGGGATCGCCATTCTGGTGACTGCCTGGTGGCGGCGGCGCAACCCGCCGCGCGGCGGCGGAGTGGATCTCGAGCACCTGACGTGGCAACTCGCCCTGATCATCGGCCTGCTCCAATGCGTGGCGATGTGCCCGGGGACGAGCCGCAGCCTGATGACGATTTGCGGCGGCCTGCTTGTCGGCCTGTCGGTGAGCGCGGCGGTGGAATTCTCGTTCCTGCTAGGCGTGCTCACGCTAACAGCGGCGACCTTCAAAGAGGCGGCGGAAAAGGTCGCTGACTTCGGTCCGGCCTACAACACGCTGTTTGGCGGAACCAAGTTGATGATTCACGAATATGGCCTGACTCCGATGCTCATCGGCATCGTGGCCGCAGCGGTGGCGGCCGCGGTGGCTGTTAAATGGCTCGTTTCCTACCTGCAAAGCCACGGGCTATCGATTTTCGGCTGGTATCGCATCGCGCTGGGCGGGGTCGTTGCGGCCTTGCTTGTGAACGGGTGGGGATAAAGACTCAAACCGTCCGGTTGGGGGCTTGAATCGTGTGGCGGGACGAAGATAACCGCGGATGAAGAATTGGGCTGGGATGTGGGCGGGACTTCAGAGGGCAGATCGGGGAAATGAACCACTGATGGCACTGATTCCACTGATGGCACTGATTCCACTGGGAGTAACCTGGGCTAAGGAGCCACCCCATTCTTGTGGTGGCAGCGGAAGGGCGGCCCATGACTGAGTGCCGAAGGCTCGCTTGATGGTCGATCCTTCCGCACGACGACAGTAACGTCGTCGCTCCCTAATGCCGCACCGGAGCCAATTTGCCGCCTGCTCCATACCCGCCACGGGTTCGCGTCTTGTGTCTTGCAATCTTGTGTCTTGCAATCTTGTGTCTTGCAATCTTGTGTCTTGCGTCTTCCAGTCTTGGATCTTCTACCGGCTCAGATTTTCCTGATAGAACAATTTGAAGCCGCTTTGGTGGAGGACGGACACGGCGAACTCGTAGTCCTCGACGTGTAGAGCCAACAGCGATTGGCCTTTAGGCGAGGGCAACAGGGCGTAGGCGAAATCGACATTGGTTTCGGCGACATTGAGGCATTCGAGGCATTGCAGCAGGCCGGGTCCGCTTTCGCGCAAGGCCACGACGATGAGTTCGCAATGGGTGTGCGGAATGCCCTTTTCCATGAACACCGCCGCCGCCGCGTCCGGATCGGTGACCACCAGGCGTGCCACTGTGGCATCGCGCGAGTCCTGCACACTCAGACCGATGACCTCAACGGCGACCGCCCGCAGCAACTTGACTAGAGAGGCCAGCGCGCCGGAGCGATTGGGCAGCATGACGGAGAACTGGCGTACCGGTGCGCCGTGATCGATGACAGTGGGGAATTCCATGGTATTACAAGGTTGGATTGAAACGCTGGCAAAAGGAATCTACCTAAAAAGGAAAATGCAAAGGGTTACAGTGCCGTTTTTCTACCACAGATTTCACGGATTGAAGAGGAATACACGGAAAATAAGACCGCAATCTATCTACTGTTCGCCTCCCCCTAAAGGTGTCTGCCATATAATTCATAACTCATTCATTATCTGTGAAATCTGTGGTTCGCGTTTTTCTTTCAAGGCTCAGGCCCCGGGTTTGGGTTTTTTCTTCTTCGCCGCTTGCACCGGTACCACTGCCACTGGCAGCTCATCCATCAGCAAGGCCAGCAGTTTTTTGCCAGCGGAAGTGAGCGCCGCCTGCGCGCCCTCACCCGTGACCAGGCCGCGGGTGAGATAGCGCTGAGGCACCTGCGCCGGACGGATTTGCGAAACGAGCGGCGCGGCAACCTGTCGTTGGCTCGCAGCGAAGCCCAGCGGCAGCCCGGTGCCACTGAAGCTAATTTCCCAGGAGACCGCCCCCTCTGCGGAGCCGTTGAGCAACCACGGGTAGCGCAGTAAAAAGTCCGGCTGGGTAGGCGCGGCGGGCACTAGCACCTTGAATTGAACCGGCGTGGCTAACACGAACTCACGAAACTGCAGCTCTGGATTTTTCTGCTGCTCGATGAAAAACCGCGAAACCTCCGCGCCCTCCAAATTCATACCATTGAACAGGCCCTGGTAATTGATCCCGCCGCCATTGCGCTTGTTCCATTCCTCGTAGTGAGCGTTCATCAGCAGCGTGAGCTCCAAATGCAGGTGCGCCCGCGTCCGGTTGAGCCCGGCACCCGTGAAACCCATTCGCCCCAACGCCGATCCCGCCGTCACCACGTCCCCTGGCTTGCAAGTGATTTCCGCTAAATGCGCGTAGAGCGAGTACACCGACGAGTCGTCCCAACGATGCTCCACCACCACGTATTTCCCGTAGTTGCTGCGCCCAGCCAGCGGACTTGTATGCACCACGGTGCCATCGGCAATGCTGGTGACCTCGTCGAGCGGATTGCCGAGGCGATCGCGCTCCATCGGCGAAATATCGATGCCTTCGTGAAAATGCGTGTAAACCACCTGCCCGTTGACCCGGATGGGCGAGCGCACAAAGCCGTAGCCGCCAGCCTCCCAGCACTTGCTTATCTCGCCTTCAAAGGTCCGCTCGACGTACATGTAGAACTTTTCCGGCTCGTTGGTCAGCAGGTGGTGGTTGGCAGTCGGCAGGCGCAGGTCGAGAGGAGCCGCGGCCAAGGCGCTGATCTCGAGGGCCAGCAAGGTGAATGAGCGAAGCATCATCGTAAGGGGAAAATTACTTGGCTTGGGTCTTTCGAGCTTTGCCCGTGGCGCCGATGCGCGGCAACACCTTGTCGAAGAGTTTGATATCCCCGGTGGTGACGCCCTTCCAGATCACCAGCACGCCGTCTTCCACCGGTTTATCGATCCACACTCCATCCACCACTCGGCCATTGACTTGGGCTAGCACGTATTTCCCTAGGTAGGCGGCGCTCAGTGCATACAAGCGCTGGCGGGCTGAATTCTTGAGTTGAAAGACCAAGCCATAGTCATCGCCAGCCCCCGAGGGAGTCGGACTGAATGCCACCACATCCTTCAGCGTGAACTCCGGGCTCCGCAGAAAATACCTCACCTTGCCGTCATCCATCTGCGGAAACGCTATTTTCGGGGACGCCCCAGACGAGTCCATTTCCAAGTGAAACGTCACCATCCCCAACTGCTCCGCCTTGCCGCCAGCTTGGCCAAGCGGCGCAATCAGCAGGGTCAACAGGGCGGCTAGCGTCACAAGGCGTCGGTTCATGCCCCCAATTAAGCAGATCCCACCCACCCCGAAAGCAAAATCGCTGGCTTTTGCGCGTTGACCCACGCCCCGGTCTGGGGAAGTCTCTTGCAGCATGTTCATCGACCACATCCGAATTTCAGCAAAAGCCGGCGACGGCGGCGACGGCGTCGTCTCATGGCGACGGGAAAAGTTTGTTCCGCGCGGCGGCCCTGACGGCGGCGATGGCGGCGGCGGTGGCGACGTCATCCTCATCGTCGACCACTCGACTGACAACCTCCGCGCCTATCACTACGATCCGAAATTGATCGCCGAAGACGGCAAACCCGGCGGCGGCACCCGCAAAACCGGCCGCGCCGGCAAGAAAATCATCGGCAAAGTCCCGCCCGGCACCGTCGTGTACCGCAGCCGCGCCGCCACGCTAGCCGAGGCAGTGAGCGCCGAGCGCAGCGACGAGGGGATTGATCTGGAGCCCATCGCCGACCTCACCGAAGACGGCCAGCAATTCGTGGTTTGCCATGGCGGCGAACCCGGCCGCGGCAACTGGAACTACAAAACGCCGACCAATCGCACCCCCACCGAGCACACCCTCGGCACCCCCGGCGAGCAGGGGATTTTCTACCTCGAACTGCGCCGCATCGCCGACGTCGGTCTCGTCGGATTCCCCAACGCCGGCAAGTCCACCTTGCTCGGCAAACTCTCCGCCGCCAAACCCAAGGTCGCCTCCTACCCGTTCACCACCTTGCAGCCCACCGTCGGCGTCGTCGAGTTTCCCGGCTTCCGCCGCTGCACCGTCGCCGACATCCCCGGCCTCATCGAAGGCGCTCACGCCAATCGCGGCCTCGGTCACGAATTCCTCCGCCACATCACCCGCTGCAACTTGCTGCTCTTTATCCTCGATATGGCCGGTGTCGATGGCCGCGATCCGGTGTCCGACTTGGAAATCCTCCGCCGCGAGATCAAGGAATACGACGAAGACCTCGCCAGCTTCCCGTGGAAAGTCGTCGCGAACAAAATGGACCTGGAAGCCTCCGCTGCCAACCTCGAGGCCTTCCGCCAGCGCTTCCCCAAAATTGAAATCATCCCCATCTCCGCCGACCACGACACCGGCCTCGCCGACCTCCGCCAAATTCTCGACAACGATGTCGGCCACCGCCGCTAGGCGCGGGTCAGGTGCCTGCGGTGTCCCGCCGCAGGCCGTGCCTGCGCGCCTCCGGCCGCAGCGCCCCTGAAGTGCGATAGAAACGCCGTCCCCGCCTCTTCATCGACGATCCACGATTCGCCCCATCCCTCCACACGCCCCTTGGCAAGTGCCGTTCCGTGTCCTCTGAAGCATGAACCATCGCGATACCTCCAATCTCCCCGAATGGGCCAGGCGCGTCAACCGCACTTGGCTGGTTCGCGGCGGCCTGGATGCCACCACCGACGCCTGGCTCGCCCATCTCGAACAAACTGATCCCGCCCGTCTGCTGGCGTCCTGTGAGATCGCCCGCGCCCTGAGCCGCGGCCCCGATCACACCCATGATCCCAAACCCTGGTTTTATGCCGGCCTCTTCAGTTTGGCCACCGCGGCGGAAGCCAGCCACTATCTGGCCACCCACCATTTCACCGCTGCCGCCATCCCTGCGCTGGCGCAGGACGCGTCTCTCAACCAATGGGCCGCCTCCCTCAGCCCGGCCTCCCACGATCTTCTTGAAAAACTCCGCAGCGCCATCCTCGCCCTAACTCAGTAGGAGATTCCTGCCCTTTGGAAAATTTCCGGGTTGGGATTTGCCGCGATAGGGTTTAGGGTTGCCGGCGATGACAGGATTTATGAAAGACGAACGAGTGAAACAGGCGCTCATTGGCGCCGCGGTCCTGACGGCGCTCACCTGCGGATTGCTGGCCTTGTTGCTGGGCTGGCGGCAGGTGCCGGGCCTGCTCGGCGAGTGGCTCGGGACAGCGGTGGGCATCATGTCCACCCCGTTTTTCCTGGAGGCTTCATTTGTCATTTTGGGCGTGCTCGTCGTCATGGTTTTCAACGTCGTGCGACGGCACCGCGAGGGCGATGAATTTGTCGCGCTTGACGAGTTGCCGGAGCACCAAGCGCCGCCGCCCGACTCCCACGACTGACCGCCATGCCGCGCCCGCTCCAATCCCCGGACAAGGAATTGCGCTTCACCCGCTCGGGCCAGGCGGCTGGATTTTGGCTGGCTGCCGCCGTGCTGGCCTGCGTGGCGGTGACCGTGCTGGCTTGCGCGCTGTATCGCGACGTCAACCCACGGCTACCGCATCCGGCCTGGGCCCTGCTGCCGCTTGCCTTGGCACTGCTGACCGGACGCACTGCGCTGCGCCTGACCCGTCACGCCTACCTGATTCTAACTCCCTTGGGGATCGAGGTTTTCCCATTTTTCCGTCCCGCCAAATTCATGCGGCTGGTCACTTGGCAGGAAATTGTCGATGCCGAGATTGACGCAAACCTCACCCTGCTGACCCTCCACCACGACGCCCAGCGCAGCTCCGGCCTCCACCTTTCGCTCGCTCCCATTCGCGAGGACCGGCGCGAATTGCTTGCCAAAGCCGTCGCCGTGCGGGTATTCAAGCCCGCCTCCCGTTCCTCCTGATCATGCGCCCACACTCCCAACAACTTCTTTCCGTCGAAACCGCCTTTGGCCGCAATGGCTGGCACTGCGAACTCGTCGAGGGCCGCGAGGTGCTCCGCGCCGGTTTCGATGCTCACCACACGCGTGTCGACCTTGTGGCTCAAGCCTATCCCCAGCTCAACGCCCTGAGCGTGGTCACCGAAACCCCGCTGCGCTTGGATGAAACACACCTGCGGCCCTTGCTCGAATTGCTCGCCCGCGCCAACAAAGCGCTCACGCTTGGTGGTTTTGAGTACGACTTGGACCGCTCGTTGCTGGTGTTTCGCATCACCAATTTGTTCGAGCGGGAAAAATATGACGGCGACATAATTTCCTCGATGGTCCATTGTGCCATCGCCGAATTGGATCGCATCACCCCTTACGTGGCCATCGTGCGCGTCACCCCGGAGGAAGACTTGGACGAGCTCGACCTCGCCGAGTTGCTGCAACGCGAGGATTTGATCCCACCCGTGCCCGGCGGAGGCGAAGAAGAAGAATATTGATCCGCCTCCGGCTAGCCGAACGCCTTTAGAAATCCCACTTCCAGCGCCAGCGGCTCGAAGGCATTGGTGTCGAGCGTGCGCCGTAGCGCATCGAGCGCCTCCATGCGTTGCAATAAGCGAGCCTCACTTTCCGCCTCGGCGATGGGCCGCAGCTTGGCAGCCGACTCCGGAAAATCCAGACCGGCGGCCTTCGTCTTGAGTCGGAGCAAATCGGCCATCCAGGCCATCAGCACGTCAAATAGGCGGCCGCGGGCATCCAAATACTCAGCCTGCGCCGCTGCCGCGTGAAATTCCTTGCGCTCCTTCAGCCAGACCCCATCCGTCGCCTCCCGATAGGCCGCAATTTCCTCTTTTTCGGCCGCTGCTGCCGCCGCCTTCGCCGCATCGCTGGATTCCGCTAGAAACGCCACAAAGGCCGCCTTGAGGTGCAGGGCGGCCACCGGTGTGCCGAAGCCGCGAGTGGCGGCTTGATTCAAGGCTGCCACTAACTCGCCACCCCCATCGGCCAGCAGCGCTCGCCCGCCCAACAACGATATCCGCACACAGCGCGACAGGATGGTCGGCAACAGCCGCTGCGGATTGGCGCTGAGCAATAACAGCAGCGTGCGCCGCGGTGGCTCTTCCAAAGTTTTGAGAAACGCGTTGGCTGCCTGGTCGTTCATGCGGTCTGCCTCGGTGATCACCCCCACCTTACAGGCCCCGCCGGGTGCCGCCAGATGCAGCGTGTGTTCCAGGTCGCGAATCTCATCCACCCCGATGCGGCGAGACTTCTTCCGCGGTCGCAGTACCCGCACCCAGCCGCTTTCCAACTCGTCGAGCGCGGGCACCTCCTCCTCCACAGCTTCTCCGAATAAGTCAAAGCCGCCGCCAGCCGTCGCGGTCTTATTGACCAATTGGATCAGGCGCGCCGCCAGCAGTTCCTTGCCGCTGCCCGCCGCCCCGCTGATCAAAAATGCGTGGGCCAGCCGTCCGCGCTGGTCCGCTGCCGCTATCAACTCGTAGGCCCGCTCTGATGTGTACGCCATGCGCCGCCATGCTGGCTGCCGCCGCCCGCCGCGCAACCAAAAACCACCCACGATCCCCCTCCAGCAACCATTTCCCCACAGAGTGACAGACAAATTGTGTGATCCGCCACAACCAGTTCTGGCAGAATGTCCTGCTAGGCAACGTCAAGCAAATGCCCTTTTCCCATATCTGGGATGGCGGCAACCCAGGCTCGGCGGATATTTTGGCCTCGATCCGCTCGATCGGCTTGCTCTCGCTGGAACAACGCCAGGCGCGCATGAGCGGCCCCTGCGCCGCGTGCAAGTGGATCAGCATCTGCGGCGGCGGCTTCAGAACCCGCGCCGCCTTTGCCAACTATGGCAACTTGTGGGGCTCGGACCCCGCCTGCTATCTGCGTCCTGAAGAAATCCGCGCCTGACACTGGGGTGGATAGCAGGATATGCTGAATAATTTTAGCCTATTGCCTGGATTTTCACCAAATGGCCGTTGCCAGTGGCGCGTTCCGTGCTTATGCAACGCGCATGACACTGCTTGCCGACAACTCCGCCATCCTGCTCAAAACTCAAGAACTCTGCGCCGCCATCGTAGGCGATCCTGCTTTCCTCCAATTTCAAACCCGCATTGAAAATTTTCTCGATGACGATGCCGCCCGCAGCCAATACAAAGGTACGCATGAGATGGGCGAGCAACTCCATCAAAAGCAACACGCCGGACTAGAGCTGGGCGCGGCGGAGATCCAAGCCTTTGAAGCCGCCCGCGATGCGCTGTTGGACAACCCCGTCGCCTGTGAGTTCATGGATGCCCAGCGCGCCTTGGAAACGCTCCGCAAGGAAATCACCAAATACGTCGGCATGACCCTCGAACTCGGCCGCGTTCCCACTGCAGAGGACTTGACCGAATCCGCCGGCGGTTGCTGCGGCGGTGGCAGCTGCGGCAGCCATGACGGCGATGACGATCACAACGACGGTGGCGGCGAATGCGGCAGTGGCGGCTGCGGCTGCCACTGAGCCGGCTTTCCACTGCCCACAGGACCCCGGAGGGGCATGGTCCACATGGTCCACATGGTCCACATGGTCCACATGGTCGCAGCGTCATTCATCCCCGCCTAACCTAGTACCTGAGCCAGTCCATCGGCCACGCTCGGTGATGTGCTTTTCAGGCGGGATGCTCGCCATCGGGTAAAATCACAATATCCCCCCACAATCTTGCGACATCGGCACCCGGCATGGGCCGGTTTCAAAAAGTAGCACCCTCAACGAGATCCAATCAGTTAGGACATCCTGGTGTCCGATCGGACGCCACGATGTCCAAGTGCTGCTGTCGGGTTTGTCGCGATAGGCTCCTCGGTTTGCCGGCCCTGCCTCCCGGGATCGCCGCGTCACGATAGAATCTCCGCGACGAACTCTTATTTGCTAGGACATTCTGATGTCCGATCGGACATCAGAATGTCCTAGCAAAAATGCTCCTTCACCACAACTTAAGGGGATGGGACTTGCACGCCCCTTCGTCAGAAATCGAGGTCGTGCACTGAGTTCTGGAGTTACTCGGGAGATCCATCTTGGAGCGATTTAGCACGTGATGGAGCAGGGCTGGCAGTGCCCCCCTCAGTGGCGCACGGCATCCACAATGGCGTGAAAGACGTCGGTGGCGGTGGCGACCGGCCAGGCAGATCCTAACAAAACCGGACGTTCATCAGGCGGCACCGCGTCGCGGCCGTGGGAGCCGCGCACCAATGTGGCATCCAGCGGGATGACGTCGAGCAAGCCGCGCAGGCCGAGTTTTTTTTGGAGCAGGAAGCGGGCAATTTTGAGTTTGGGAAAGGCGAGCTGCGGATCCAGGAACAATTCACAGGGGTCGTAGCCCGGCTTGCGGTGGATATCGATGGTGCGCGCGTAATCTGGTGCCAGCGCGTCGTCGTCCCAGAAATAATAGGTGAACCATGCGTCGGGTGCGGCGACGGCGATGAAGTCGCCGGCGCGTTCGCTGGCGATGCCGCTGCCCCAGGTTTGGGGCGGGCAGCGCAGCTCGGCGATGCCCGGGGTATTTTCCAACAACTTGCGCACGGCCGGGCGCAGCTCCGGATCATTGACATAAACATGGGCGATCTGGTGGTCGGCGACGGCAAAGACCCGCGAGCCGCCGCAATCGAGGGTTTCGCGGCCGAGTTCGTGTTTGAGTTGGAGCCAGCCATGTTGGCGGAACAAGCGGTTGAGGTGCAGCGGGCGGCTGACCGGCGAAATGCCGTATTCGGAAACCACCAGCACACGGATATTACGAGATTCATAGTAGTCGATGAGATCTCCGGCAAGACTATCAATTTTCGCCAGTTCGGCGGGAATTTCCGCCGCGGCGGGGCCTAACTTCTGCAGCGGATAATCCAGGTGCGGCAGATAGACCAAGCTCAGAGTCGGGGCGTGGCGTTCTTCGATCCATCTGGCCGACGCGGCGATCCAGGCCGACGAGGCGAGGCCTGCGCCCGGCCCCCAGAACGCGGTAAACGGAAACGCGCCCAGCTCCTGCTTAAGCTCGTCGCGCAGCCCCATTGGCTGGGTATGGATATCAAACACCTTGCGCCCGTCTGCCGGATAGAGAGGGCGCGGGGTGATGGTGAAATCCGCAGTGGAGTGCATGTTATACCACCAGAACAATTGGGCGCAGGTAAAACCGGGCAACTCCCGGCGCAGCAGGTCCCAGATTTTTTCGCCGCGCACCAGGTGGTTGCTTTGTTTCCAAAACCGCACTTCGGCCGACTCCCGGTCGTACCAGCCATTGGCCACAATCCCGTGCGCGGCTGGGCTGCTACCGGTAAGCATCGACGCCTGGGCGCTGCAGGTGAGCGCGGGAAACTCAGGAGCATGGGTTTGCAGCCCGTGCTTGGCGGCAAACGCCGTGAGCCGCGGCATGTGCCGCCCGAGCAGTGAATTGGATAATCCCACAACATTGATGACGGCAACACGCATGACGGCAGCAGCATGACATGGCCGCTCCGACATGGAAAGCAATTGCAGCGCCTAGCGATGCGCGGCTTCAAATGTCACCTTGGCGCAACCAATAGCCACCACATTTAACCCGAACGCCGAAGTTGGACAAAACTCGAGGATAGATGAACCACGGATTACACAGATTTTACGGATTAAAACAGGGGTTGTCCGGGACTTCCGCTGTGCTGCAAATGGTGAGAGAATTCTCATCCAAAAAATCCGTAAAATCCGTAAAATCCGTAAAATCCGTAAAATCCGTGGTTTCATGATCGAATTGCAGATTTCACCCTCGGAGTTCGGGTTTAAGGAGCCACCACATTTTGTGGTGGTGCGGAAGCACAATCCATACGTGAGCGCCGAAGACCCTTG
>WBXE01000061.1 GCA_008932955.1 Verrucomicrobiota bacterium | reverse complement strand
GGCCATCGCTATGATCGGCACAGTTATCAGTGTCTATTTGCTGTTTTTCGCCCCGGTGAAACTGCGTGCGCCCTTTGCGTATTCGTGGCTATTCGCGTTTTACTTCTACCTCACGCTGTCCATTGGCGGGTGTTTCTGGACGCTGTTGCACAACGTGTCTAACTCCGGTTGGGGTACCTCGGTGCGTCGCACCTTCGAAAACCTCGGCTCCACCTACCCCTGGATGTGCCTCTTCGGTCTGCCGCTGCTCTTCCCGCAGGTCCAGCAATACCTCTACGAGTGGATGAACATCCACCGCGCTGCCACCGGCGACGTTAAGGAGTATCTGGACCACGCGGCCAGCCTGCTCTATCACAAGTATTGGTTCATGAATATCCCGTTCTGGTACGCGCGGGTCATCTTCTGGGCCGTGGGCCTCAGCGCCGTCATCTGCGGCCTGCGCAAGCTTTCCACCGACCAGGATACCGACCCGAATCCCGGCACAGCACGTCTCTTCAAGGCACGCTACCACTCGACCTACACGCTCGTCATCTTTGCCCTGACCATCACTTTCACCGGCTTTGATTACATGATGGGCCTAGATTACAAGTGGTTTTCGACCATGTGGGGCGTGTATCTGTTTGCCGGCTCAGCCCTCAACTCGATGGCAGTGATCGTCTTGGTATCTACCTGGCTGAAAAGCCAAGGTCACCTCAAGCACGTCACCGGGCCGGAGCACTTCCATCTGATGGGCAAGCTGATGTTGGCGTTCACGGTGTTCTGGGCGTATGTCACGTTTTCGCAGTTTTTCCTGATTTGGTATTCCAACCAAACCGAGGAGACCGCCTACTTCCTCATCCGCAACACCGGTGACTGGAACATCGCGATGATCGCGCTGGTGTTCGGTCACTTTGTCGTGCCCTTCGTCGTGCTGCTGCAGGCCTGGTTGAAGAAAAACCCCAAGACTCTCTCAGTCGTCGCCGTTTACACCCTGTGCATGCACGCCCTCGACCACTACCTCATCACCATCCCCGAGCGTGGGATTTCCCTGGGCGGCGAGCACATGTCCAAAGGCCCCGCCTTCGAAGGCCTTGGCCCGATCCAAGTATCCATTCCAGGTGCCTTCTGGGGCGATATCTTTGCTTTCATCACCATCGGTGCCGCGTTCTTGTTCTTTTTGCTGCGCGCCCTCGGCCAGCACTCGCTCTATCCAAATCGCGACCCCCGTATCCTTGAGTCAGCCAATGTCTCGAACTGATAGAGGATAGAGGATAGAAGATTACAGATCAAAGATAATAGAAAGCACTTTTCACTTACCCCCCTATGGACCCAACTCGCGATAATCCGCTGCTTCGATTCAACACCTTTTGGTGGGCAGTGTGGACGTTTTTGATGTTTGCCGTGCTGCTCGCCGCAGTCATCTTGTTCAACCGCAAACCGCCAAGCAACCTCGAAGATGCCGCTGCAGTGGCCCGTTACGCGACTAAGGAGAAGCTCGGCGTGGCTCAGGCCGCCGCCTTGCCTGCTGCGGAAATCGCCGCTGCCATTGCCAAGGTTGCCGCCGCCTTGCCTGCAGCCAAGCCCACCGCTGTCGAACTGCCCGAGCAGGTCGTGCCTGGTTCACCCACCGCTTTCAAGCTTGCCGCCGATACTGCAGCACCGGCTGCAGCCGGCGTGTCTGCGCCACCAGCGGCAGGCGGGAAAAATACCCCGACCGCAACTCCGCCCGTGGCCCCGGCCAAACCCTGAGGTAGTCAATTCTTTTCTAACAATACAATGTCATCCACTTCTTCCACCGCCGAATTATCGGACGTCACGCTGCGCTCCGGGATTGACCGTTCATTGCGGCATCCGGTGATGTTTTTCCTAACCAGCGCGGCGGCCTGGCTGGCGGTGTCGATTTTATTGGCGATCGTGGCCTCGGTGAAGGTGCACTGGCCGCAGTTCATGGACGACTGTGAGTATGCGAGTTACGGGCGGGTGTTTGCGGCACACACCAACACGCTCATTTACGGCTGGGGGTTTCAAGCGGGCTTCGGGGTGCTCATCTGGCTGATGGCTCGGATGTCGCGCCAGGAATGCCGCGCGGCGGGCACCATTCTGACGGCCGGGCATGTGTGGAACCTGGTAGTTTCGTTAGGCACGCTGGGTCTTCTCGATGGCAGGGGAACGGGCATGCCGTGGATGGAATTTCCGGCCTTTGTGTGGCCGGGGCTGTTGCTGTGTTATTTGACGATTGTGGTGTGGTCGTTCATTCAGTTTCGGGTGCGTAAGGGCGAGCGCACGCATGTGGCGCAATGGTATTTGTTAGCGGCGATGATCTGGTTTCCGTGGATCTTCATCACTGCCAATGGACTGTTGTTTTGCGCTAGTGGCCACCCGCTGATGGCCGCCGCGATCAATGCTTGGTTCAAATCCGCGCTGATGTTTTTGTACTTCATTCCTATCGCCCTAGGCACCGCCTACTATCTGGCTCCCAAGCTCAGCGGGCGGCCGATTCCCAGCACCTCGCTTGCCAGGCTGGGATTTTGGTCACTGGCGGTGGTGGCGCCATGGGCCGGCATGCAGAAACTCGCCGGGTCGCCACTGAGCGGGGTGTTCCTGCCCTATCTGGGAGCTGCTGCCACTGCGTTGTTGGCTATACCCTTGGTCACCGCTGCCGCCAACATTCTCCGCACGATTTTCTCCTCAGAGGAAAAACTGCCCAAGAGTCCTGCGTTGCACTTCACCTTGGCGGGGCTGATGGGATTGTTATTACTGGCGGTGGCAGCCATCGCGCTGAACCTGCCGGGCTCCTCGCTCAAGCTCACCCAGTTCTCCATCTCCGGCTATGGGTTTGAGATTCTAGCGCTCTACGGCTGTTTTAGTTTTATGATGTTTGGCGCGGTGTACTTCATCGTGCCGCGCATCACTTGCAGCGAGTGGGTATCGAGCCGTTTCATCAACATGCACTTTTTCTTCTCGGTCTATGGCATCGTCGCCATTGCCTTTGGGGCCCTGTTCGGCGGCTTCATCCAAGGCAGCGCTCAGGAAGCCTGGCTCCAACCTTGGGAGAGCGTCACCGATGTCGTACGCCCGTATGCGGCGGTATCCACCTTTGCCTGGTGTGTTATCCTGTTTTCCAACATTTTCTTTTTCATTCATCTCGCGATGATGTGGATGGGCCTAGGTCGCCGCGACTCCAATCCAATCCTGTTGGACTCGCCCGCTGACATGAGCGCCCCGATTCCCCAGCCTAACCCCTGAGCTCGCGTCTTCTTTCAGCATTTCAGTTTTCAGAATTTCAGCATTTTCTTCCGCCATGTCCCTCCGCCTATTCATTCTCGGCCTAGCAGCCAGCTTTGGTCTCGCTTGGTTGTTTGTCGTTATTGTGCCATTCGTCAAGATGCGTAACCTTGAACCTATCACCCTATCCAAGGAAACCGACGGAGCGGTCGGTATTTTCTATCCGAAGCGCAGTGGCCGCATCGTTAACGGCGCCAAGGTATATGCTGAAAACGGCTGTTATCTATGCCACACCCAAGTGGTGCGTCCGACCTACGCGGGCAACGACATGTTCCGTGCGGATTGGGCTGGCTTGGCCAAGGATCCGGAGCGTGGCGATACCCGTCGTGAGACCAATGCCTACGACTTTGAAGGCGAGACTTTCGCCCAGATCGGCAGCAGCCGTATGGGGCCCGATCTATCCAACCTCGCGCGGCGACTCGAAGCGGCGGCAGCGGCTAAGGGCGGTGGCGATCCGGCCACCTTGCTCTACGCCCACCTGTATGACCCGCGGCGCAGTCCCGAAGCGCGCAAGGCCACCTGTCCGTCCTATCGGTTTCTTTTCACCCGGCACGAAATCAAGGGTCAGCCGTCGAGCCAAGCCTTGCCGTTTGGGGGCGATGCCACCACCGAGTTGCTGCCCGACTCCGATGCCAAGGCGCTGGTGTCCTATTTGCTAGCAATGAAAAAAGACCAGCCCGTTCCTGCCGCGCTGAATTTCGCCCCAGCCGAGGCCAAGGCTGCCGCCCGTTGAGTGTTGTTTTCCCCAGTTCCATTCCCCTTGCATCATGTCTGTGCCCTCTGAACCTGCCGATTCTAGCCAACCTGCCGTCGCGACTGCCGTTCCCCCTGGACATGCGGTGGTGGCGCGTGAAAAACAGATTCCGGAAAACGGCAACGAGATTATTTCGTTGTGGCCGACGACGATCATTTGTGGTGCTTTGCTGCTGCTTGCGGGCTTTATTCTGGATTATGGTGGTGACCACTTGTCTTACGGTTCGTTATTCCGTGAGGGATATGTGCGCAGAACGCCACCGGGCAGTGTGGCCACGCCGCTGCCACCCAAAACCGCCCTGGAGGCCTACATGGCCCGCGGTAAAAAAGTATTTGAAGGCAAGTGCATCACCTGTCATGGCCCCGACGCCAAGGGCAACGGCAGCACCTATCCGTCGCTGGTGGGCAGCGCTTGGGCCAATGGCGAGACCGAGCGCTTTGCGATGATTATCCTCAACGGTCTACAAGGGAAAATTAGTAACGGTAGAATCTACGGGGTGATGCCCCCGCAAGGCATCGGCATGACGCCGGAGGAGCTTGCCGGCATCATGACTTATGTTCGCAACTATTTCGGCAACACCAAGGGCGATGTGATCACCAGCGAGATGGCCAAGGCAGCCATGAAAATCTCCGCAGCCCGCAAAAACGCCGGTCAATCAGTCACTGCCGAGGAACTCACCGCCGACCACGTCAAAGCCTTGCCCGGCAACCCGGTCGACGCCACCACATTGGTAGATCCACTCACGCTCGAACCGGTTCAGGCCGCCGCAGCCACAGCGCCAGCCAAGGCTCCTGTGCCAGGTGCTGCCGTTGCGCCCGCAGCCTCGCCAGCGCCAAAGACTCCCTGAGTAAGGGCACAAGCATTAAAGGCAGGGGACATTCTTGTACTCCCGCCCATGGTATGCACAAGGGGCTGGGCCATGCGGGCATCCTGCCCGGCAGCCCATGGAACGAGAAAGAGTTGCCGCATGACGCCCTTGCTTGAGCGCATCATGGGCATGCCGGCTGAAGCCAGCGCCCCATGACGCCGGCGCTGGGTGGCGAGTGGGAGCGGCGATTGTTGAAGTGGGCTGGTTGCGAGGGGACGCTTCCGCCGATTCACTCTTGAGCGCCATCATGGCCAAGAAGGCTCTTGGTGGCTTTCAGATCGAGGGAGCGCTCTTGTTTCCATGAGCTAACTTCAGGTTCGGGAAAAACCCCGCGGCGTGCATCCACTTGGGCGTTGGAGGGTTTGGCGAAGCGTTTGGCCCCGTTCTCGTGGGCACTGGATGTCTGGTAATTGCCGGTTTGGTAAGCGTCGGGGACGGCCGCAGCGGCGCCCGACTCGTGGGCGTTATCGTGCTGGATGCGTGACGGAGTGTTGAAACGCTGACCGTCGGTGTTGCCAACGTAGGATTTTTTTGACACTTCCTTGGTCTGGCCTCCCCACTCGGTTTTGGCATAGGCTGCTGTCTTGTAGGACTTGCCGAGGGTAGATTTTTCGGTGAAATAGGCCGATTTGCGTTCGCTATCAAACGCAGTGAATTTCTTCACATCTTCGGGCCATTGACCGTTGCTGGCTGGCTTGAGGGCTGGGCCGTTGAAGCGTTGCGACATGGATTTAGCCGCGGCGGGGGAGGCGGGCGCGTCGGCCAACGGATGCTTGGCGCAAGATGCCAAGAACGAAAGCGAGAGCAGCAGGGCAAAACGGAACATGGCGAGAAATCTCATTTTCAATTTTTAATTGCAGATTTCCAATTTTCTTCCATCAGTGGGAGTTGATAGATTGTTCGAGTTTGGCATCTGGGAGAGCGCCGCGCTCGAGGGCTTGATGATAGTAGCTGCGGGCATCATGGAAGTGTTTGCGGTGGGCGTAGAGCAGGGCGAGGTTGAAATAGGGTTCGCTAGGGATGGGATCGGTGCGGATGGCATCTTTGTAGAGAGCTTCGCTTTCGGAGGGGCGGCCGAGGCGATAGACGATGGTGGCTAGCAGGTTCTGGGTTTTGGCGTCGTCGGGGGCGAGGGCCATGCTGTGGCGCACACTCTGTTCGGCGGCGGAAATATCGCCGAGGGCCATGCGGGCGACGCCGAGCATGCGGTGGGCGTAGGGGTTGTTGTCATCGAGCTGGATGGCGCGGCGGAAGGTATCGGCGGCGGCGGCGGGGTCGTTGAGGCGGAGGTCGACCACGCCGAGTTTGCACAGGGAGGAGACGTGGCCGGGGTGGTCTTCGAGGATGAGTTGGAACAGCTCGCGGGCGGGCAGCAGGCGATCGGAAGTAAAAGCCTTGGTGGCCGCGCGGTCATAGACCTCAATATTTTTGCTGGAATGGAGGTTGGATTGGGCGTCGGTCTGGAGGTTTTTGGCGGATGGAGCGATCAACTCGATATCGGCACGTCCGGCGAGGAGGCGCTGTTCATCGACGGAGAGTGGGATTTCGTCGCCTTCGAGCAAGGAGATGGCACTGCTGACATTGGCATCGGAGGCACCGAGTTGTTTGGCGGCTTCGACGAGGATTTGGCTGGCTTGGTGGCGGCGCTCCTGGGTGATGAGTTGGCGCTTGATGATGCCACGCAGCGTTTCAAGCTCGGCGGGGTCGGCAGCGCTGGCGCTGGCGCTGGCAAGGAGGCTTTGTTCTTGTTTGAGACGATTTTCGAGGTCGGCGAGGCGTTTGTCTTGGGCTCGGCGGTCCTGATTGAGGCGGTTGATCTGGGACTTGGCTACGGCAAGGTCGCGCAAGGCATCGGTGAAATCGTCTTTGGTGGCGTTGTTGTCGCGGTTGAGGGCATCGAGCGCCTCGGATTTCTCGCGCAGGTTTTTGGCGAGGCCCATATTTTGTTCGATCAAGTCTTGGACGCGGCCAGCTTCGTTGAGTTTGAGGAGGGCCTTCATTTGATCGCGCTCGGCGACCAAGTCGTCGCGTTCATCGCGGAGTTGGGTGAAGGCGTCGTGGCTTTGTTGGAGTTGTTGTTGGAGGCCGCCGATTTGCTGGTTGGCAGCGGCGAGGGCCTGGGTTTTTTTGGTGAGGGACTCTTGGAGTGACTGGAGTTGACGGCGCATGCCCGAGACGGTGGCATTGGCGGTTTTGCGTTGGAGGTCCAGATCGCGCTGGAGGTCGGCGGCGCGTTGCGACGCGACTTTAAGGTCGGCTTCAAGGATGGCGACCTTGGAGAGTGACTTGGTGTGTTCGCTGCGGCTTTGGGTGAGGGCCATGGCCATCGCCTCGCGCTCTTGTTCGAGTTTTTCGATGCGTTGATTCAGGCCGTTGACTTCACTTTCGACGGGGGCCTTGGCGAGGCGGGAGCGCAGGTTTTCGGCGTTGGCCTCGGCGGCCCGCAACTGGTCTTTGAGTGAATCCCGCAACTGCTCGAGATCGCGCAGGTGCTCGGCATTGCGGGCCACTTCCGCTGGTGGGGTGATTGAGTCATGCAGGAGTTTGCGCAAGCGCGCGACCTCCGCCTCATTTTCATGGAGGCGGCGTTCGGTCAAGGGGTCCACCTTGAGGATGCTTGGCGGCGGCGCGACAGGCGGCGGGTTGGCGGCGCGAGCGGGATTTTTCTGGCCGCCTTCGAGTTCGGCGACGACGCGTTGTTGTTTGTTGCGCTGGGCCTCGGCCTTGGGCCGGAGTTGGGCGATGGTTTCGCGGGTTTTGGCGGCACGCCCGGCGACCATTGCGGGCTTCCACTGTGGGTAGTAGGTGGCCACTGAGTTGAGCAGCTTGGTGGCTTGCTCGCATTTGCCGAGGGCAGCGAGGAAGTTCTCGTCAGTGGCGTATTGCTCGGCGGAACGGATTTCTAAATAGGCCTGAAAATAAACGTCTGATGGGTCGAACTGAGCCGACGCGACCGGCGGCGGGGCTTGCGCCTGACTCTCACCTCTCAGCCCGGCCCAAGCCAACGCCACCCCCGCCAGCAAGGCTGCCAGAAAGCGCCGACAATGGGTTGAGCGATTCAGCATGGGAGGGCGTAGGCTGGGGCGGCTGGTGGGCGGATGCAAGGGGATTTTGAGGCGGGAGCTGCCGCCAGCGCAAAATTACTGAAATCTGGAATTGTCCCTCTGTTGCGGGGGGGCTAGCATTTTGGGCGAAACCTACCTGCAAACATGACCCGTCCCCAAGCATCCAGCGTTACCGCCTACAATCGTTTTTTATTGCTGGTAGCCGGCTTGGGAGGCTTGCTGTACGGGATTGACGTAGGGATCATTGCCGGCGCTCTGCCCTATCTGCAAGCCACCTCGGGGCTGAGTGCGGGGGATCTGTCCTTCATTGTAGCGGCGGTGCTGGCCGGCAGTGTGATCTCGACGTTGTTTTCGGGTTTGCTCTCGGATTGGCTGGGGCGCAAGCCGATGATGATCATCAGCGGCATTCTATTTGTAGCGAGCATTCCGATGATTGCCCTCTCGCATGGGTTTGGGCCGCTGGTGCTGGGCCGCTTGCTGCAAGGCATCAGCGCCGGCTTTGTGGGGGTGGCGGTGCCGCTGTACCTGGCGGAATGTCTGGGCGCGGCCAACCGCGGCAAAGGCACCGGCATTTTCCAATGGTTGCTGACGCTTGGCATCGTGGCCGCCGCGCTCATTGCTATGGGCTTCAGCGTGTGGCTGGGCAAGGTCGAGCTGGCAGGCGATGCCACTAAATTGTTTGCTGCAAAGAACCTCGCCTGGCGCAGTATTTTCTGGGTCTCGCTGCCGCCGGGTGTGTTGTTTGTAATCGGGGCTTCGATGGTGTCGGAGTCGCCGCGCTGGTTGTTCCGCAAGGGCCGCAAGGAGGCTGCCAAACTCGCCCTGTTGCGCTCGCGTACTCCGGCCGAGGCGGAGCTTGAGATGCAGGAGATGGCCACGGCCGCCGCCCACGAGGCCGCGCAAACCACCAATGGCACCCGCACCAAGGAGTCGCTGCTGCGGCGCAAATACCTCATCCCGTTTTTGATGGCCTGCGTGATTCTTGCCTGCAATCAAGCCACCGGGGTCAATTCGATCATCGGCTACAATGCCACCATTCTGATTCAGGCGGGTCTATCCGACGTGGCAGCGCACTGGGGCTACGTGATCCTCACCTCGGTGAATTTCCTCGTCACCATGGTGGGTGTCATGTTGGTGGACAAGAAAGGCCGCAAGTTCTTATTATCACTGGGCAGTGCCGGCATCATCGCCTCGTTGGTGTGTGCCGCGCTCATGTTCAGCAAGACGGAAAAACAACGCGTCGATTGCGCGGCGGCGGTACAGGCGATGGTCACCGCCGACCAATCGTTGAAAATGAATTTCGACCAAGCGATGGTGGCTAGTTTGCTGGCCGGCAAGGCGGGTGCCGGAGAGGTGAGCACGATGATCATCATTTATTCCTACGGGGATTTTCGCTCGGCGACCAAGGTGCTGCGTTCCGATGACAAGCTCACTGAGATCGCAATTGAGCGCGGCAAGTCCGTGCCGGACAACAAGGTGAAGGCGTTTTTCGATAATCCCTTAGGTAAGCTCGATGCCGCCTTGGTGGCCCCCTTGACTATCGAGAATGCCCTGGTCACCCCAGTCCCCAGCGCCAGCAGCGGCTGGCTCACCGCCTTGTGTATTTTTTGTTTCATGGCATTTTTTGCCGTCGGCCCGGGCGTGTGCGTGTGGTTGGCTCTATCCGAATTGATGCCCACCCGCATCCGCTCCAACGGCATGGCCATTGCGCTGGTGATCAATCAGGTGGTCTCCACGGTCATCGCGGCGGTGTTTCTGCCGACGGTGGGCAAATACGGCTACGGCACCATGTTTTTCGGGTTTGCTGCCTGCACGGTGGTGTATTTCATCACGGCGGCGTTTTTCCTACCGGAAACCAAGGGCAAGACGCTCGAGGAGATCGCCGAGCATTTTGAGGGAAAACACAAGAGGGGCTAAGATGAGCGAACCAAGGCTGAGCCTGCCGCCAATCAATCCGGTTCTGAAGAACTTGCCCATTCGCTCACGCGCTCTGGGCCTTAACCCAAGCGGCGAGCTGGGCATCGTTGTCGCCGGCGGTCCACACGTGGCGGAGGAAATCCGCGGGCGGGATGAAGCCGTGCTTGCTGAGGAAATTGCGGTCGCCGCCACAGCCGAACATGATATCCGGGTCGAGTTCGCCGCGGAGTTTGGCGCGGGCCTTGGCGAGGATGCGCGGCAGATAGGCGAGGCCTTCGAGTTGGTGGCCGAAGCTCGGCAGCGCGTCGGAGGTGAAGACGTGTTGACTGGTGATGCCCTGCTGGACGGTTAGAAAATAATCGCGGCGCACCCCAGCGACCAGCAAGGCGGTGGAGGCGCTGGGCTCGCCAGTTTCACAGAAGTCCTCGACAAAATCGAAAAACTCGCGTGTTTGATAGCCGATGGTGGCGAGAAACGCGCGGTCCTCACCGGTGTAGAATTTTTCAAAATCGCGCAGGCCGGCGTGGTAGTTGGCGCAGCAACTGTCAAACAGGGTGAGAAAATAGTCGTTCCAAGTCATGGGGGTGGGGCGGGCTGGTGGTTAGGCTAAAAAGAAAAATGGGAACGGTAGTGGTGGCGTTTGTTTACCACAGATTTCACGGATTGAAGAGGATTACACGGAAAATGAGACCACAATCTATCTACTCCTTGGCTCAGCCTAAAGGTGTCTGCCATATAATACATAACTCATTCATTATCTGTGGAATCTGTGAAATCTGTGGTTGGTATTTTTCTTTCAAAGGCTAGGCGTCGGTGTCCCGATCACGATCAATCGGAGGGGCGATCATGTCAATAGCGGCGAGCAGGCTATCGCTGAGGGGTTCAGCCTGGATGGCGTCGAGCGAATCATCGAGTTGCGCCACATTGCGGGCACCGATGATGGCAGAGGTGACGCTGGGCGAGCGCAGGGCCCAGCGCAGGGCGAGGTGCTGCAAGGGCATGCCGTGATCGGCGGCGAGGGCATTCAAGGCGACAATTTTCGCTTGGTGGGCACTGACTTGTGCGGGTTGCAAAAACCCCTCGGGGCGGGCGGCGCGCGAGTCGGCGGGTATGCCGTCGAGGTATTTTTGAGTCAGCAGGCCTTGCGCCAGCGGGCTGAAGACGACGCAGCCGAGGCCTTCGTCCGCCAGCCAGTCGAGGATGCCGGCGCTCTCCGGCCAACGGTTGAGCAGCGAGTAGGGCGGTTGATAGACCAGGCAGCGGATGCCCATGTCCTTGAGAATGCGCACGGCTTTCTTGAGGCGCTTGAGCGGGTATTTTGATAGACCGACGTATAAGGCCTTGCCGCTGTGGACCGCCGTGGCCAGCGCCGACATGGTTTCCTCGAGGCGGGTGTCGGGGTCCGGACGATGCGAGTAGAAAATATCCACATAATTGAGTCGCAGGCGCTTGAGTGATTGATCCAGCGAGGCGAGCAGGTGCTTGCGCGAGCCCCATTCGCCGTAGGGGCCGCGCCACATGGTGTGGCCGGCCTTGGTGGAAATGATCAACTCGTCGCGGTGGCAAATAAAGTCTTCCGCCAGAATGCGCCCAACGTTGTCCTCGGTGGAGCCCGGCGGCGGGCCGTAGCTGTTAGCCAGATCGAAATGGGTGATGCCGCGGTCAAACGCCCGGCCCATGATTTTGCGGGCCTCTTGAAAATCGTCGATGCCGCCAAAGTTGTGCCAAAAACCCAGTGAAATAGCCGGCAAGCGCAGGCCGGAGTCGCCGCAGCGGCGGTAGGGCATGCGGCCATCGTAGCGGTCAGGGTCGAACATGGCGGCAGCATGGCGGCGCCGCTGTGGCAAAGTCAATCCGGAAAAAGCCCGGGGGCGCTAAGGAGCCACCACATTTGGAGCCACCACATTT
>WBXE01000060.1 GCA_008932955.1 Verrucomicrobiota bacterium | reverse complement strand
TTCGAGATTGGAAGCGGAGCGGAAGAGGTTTTGCAAGGCGTCCTGTTTGATGGCATCCATCAAGACGACGAAGAGTTCGTAGGCCTCGTTCTTGTATTCGATGAGCGGGTCCTTCTGGCCTTGGGCACGCAAGCCGACACCTTCGCGCAGGGCATCCATGTTATAGAGGTGCGCCTGCCATTGCTTGTCGATGGCGACGAGCACCATGCGGCGCTCTTCCTGGTCGAGCACTTCGGGGGGCAGATTGGCGACGCGCCGCTCGTAGGCCTCCTTGACCTTGGCGACGAGGATAGGAGCGATCTGGTCAGGGTTGTGGCTGGCGCGGTTGAGTTCTTCGGCATCGATGCGGATGGGCAGGGTGGCATTGACCCAGTGGAGCAACTCGGCGTAATCGGTGATGGGTTCATCGTGACCTGCCAGATAGCTATCGACCTTGGCGGGAATGGTTTCCTCGATGATCTCGATGACGAGGTCGCGCGGGGTTTCAGTGGATAACACTTCGTTGCGATAGCCATAGACCACCTCGCGCTGCTTGTTCATCACATCGTCGAAGTCTAATACCCGCTTGCGCCAGATATAGTTGCGTTGCTCGACGCGCTTCTGAGCGGTCTCCACCGACTTGTTGAGCCACGAGTGCTCGAGCGCTTCGCCTTCCTTCATACCGAAGCGTTCCATCATGGCGGTCATGCGGTCGGCGGCGGCAAAGTTGCGCATCAGGTCGTCTTCGAAGGAAATGAATGCCTGCGAGCGGCCGGGGTCGCCTTGGCGGGCGCAGCGGCCGCGCAACTGGCGGTCGATGCGGCGCGATTCATGGCGTTCGGTGCCGATGACAAAGAGACCGCCGGTTTCGGGGACGCCAAGGCCGAGTTTGATGTCGGTACCGCGACCGGCCATGTTGGTGGAAACGGTGACGGCGCCGGATTGGCCGGCGCGAGCGACAATTTCGGCTTCCTGCTGATGGAACTTGGCGTTGAGCACCGAGTGTGGAATCTTGGCCCGCTGGAGCATGCGCGAGAGGGTTTCCGACGACTCGACGGAAGCGGTGCCGCAGAGGACCGGCTGGCCTTTGGCGTGAGCTTCTTCGATTTTCTGAATGACCGCGTTGAATTTTTCGCGGCGGGTCTTGAACACCTGGTCGTTCTCATCCACGCGCGTGTTAGGCCGGTTGGATGGGATCGGCAGCACGTCGAGTTTGTAGATGTCGTGAAACTCGGCGGCCTCGGTCTCTGCAGTGCCGGTCATGCCCGCGAGTTTTTCATACAGGCGGAAATAGTTTTGGATCGTGATGGTGGCAAACGTCTGAGTCTCCTTCTCGATCTCGACGCCTTCCTTGGCCTCTACCGCCTGATGCAAGCCATCCGACCAGCGCCGGCCGGGCATTTCGCGACCGGTGTTTTCATCGACGATGATGACCTTGCCGTCCTTGACGACGTACTGAACGTCCTTTTCGTAAACACAGTAGGCTTTGAGCAATTGCGAGATGTTATGGATTTTTTCGGCCTGAGCGTCCATGCGGACTTGTTGGGCGTCCTTGGCGGCGAGCTTCTCCGCGTCAGTTAGATCCCGATTGGTTTCAATATCGGCGAAGAGGGTGCCCAGATCGGGGAGGGTGAAGGATTCCGGATCGCCGGGGGAGAGAAATTCGCGGCCCATTTCCATCAGGTCGGAGTCGTGGCCCTTTTCATCGATGACGAAATAGAGTTCTTCCTTGAGGGCGAAGAGTTCTTTTTTCTGGGCGTCCTGATGGAACGAGAGCTCGGCCTTTTCAATGAGGCGGCGAATCTCGGGCTCCTCCATCATGCGCATGAGCTGGCGGTTGCGCGGCTGGCCGAGCTTAACCTTGAAGAGCGCGCGGCCAGCTCCCACGCTGTCGCCGCCGGCCAGCAGGCTTTTGGCTTCTGCGGCCAGGTCGTTGCAAAGTTGGGTCTGGCGCTTGACGAGTTGCTCGACGAGCGGCGTGTACTTGTCAAACTGGTGGGACGATTGGGCGGAGGGACCGGAAATAATCAGCGGCGTGCGCGCCTCGTCGATGAGAATCGAGTCCACTTCGTCGATGATGGCGAGGTAATGGCCGCGCTGGACTTGCTCGTCCCTGGAGGTGGCCATACCGTTGTCTCGCAGATAGTCGAAACCAAACTCGGCGCTGGTGCCGTAGGTGACGTCGCAGGTGTATTCGGCGCGCCGCTCCCATGGCGGCATTTGGTTTTGAATGCAGCCGACGGTGAGACCGAGGAACCGGAACACCGCGCCCATCCACTCGGAGTCGCGGCGGGCGAGGTAATCATTGACGGTGACGACGTGGACACCGAGGCCGGTGAGGGCATTGAGGAACACCGGCAAGGTAGCGACGAGGGTTTTACCTTCGCCGGTTTGCATTTCGGCGATCATGCCGCGGTGCAGGGCGATGCCGCCGACGAGCTGCACGTCGAAGTGGACCATTTCCCACAACAACTGTTGATCGCTGACGGTGATGGTGGTGCCCCACAAACGACGAGCGCAGTTTTTAACGACCGCGTAGGCTTCCGGCAGGATTTTCTCAAGGTATTTGGCCCGCGCTAGGCGAAACTCCGACTCGATGTCGTGAAACGCCGCCTTGGCCGCCTCGATGGAGGCCGGGGTCGGTTCGATGAGGCCCGGCAACGCTGGAAAATCGGCGCGCAGCGGCGCGAGGCGTTGTTCCAGCGCCTCGGCGGTGGCCCGCAACTCGTCGTCATTCATGCGCTCAATCAGCGGCTTGGCGGGCGCTTCGAGCACGTGATAACGCGCCAAGTGGGCCTTCCACTGCAGCGTGCGCTCGCGCAGCGTCTCCTCTGGCTCGCGCTGCAAGGCTTCCTCGAGTTCATTGATGCGGGCCACCGTCGGGCGAATCCGGCGCAGCTCGCGCTGATTCTTGCTGCCGACGATTTTTTGGAGAATCCACTTGATCATGTGAGAGATGGGGTTCGGCGGAGGTGCCCGCTGGGGGGTAGCCAATACACTCACCAGCGAGGCGTTGCAAGCGTTTGCCGCGCAAATAACGAAAAACGACCGACCGGCCGGGCATGCGCGTCGAATTAAGGCGAAACGAGTCGAAATCCGCCGCGTTGCGGTGAATTGTGGCAAAGAAACCACTGAAACACTGATGACCACGGATTGCACTGAGAAGAAATTCTCAAACTATTTCAGTGATTTCAGTGGTAATCAGTGCCTCACTGGTAAAATTCGTCACGAGCAATCCCCCAATCCCCTTAACTTGACGCGCATGCCGGTCGGGGTTGATGGCGCTCTGGGAAGCGAGGGTGAGTTCGGGATCAACCATGCTGATCAATTGCCGAACAGCGGGAAGCCAGCGCCCGGACGCAACAACATCGGCGGCTTAGTATCGAATGAATGAACCGAACCTAGCTGATAGGGCCCGCACGCAATCGGGATCACCGTGAGCAGGAGGACCGGCTCGCCATCCAGGGTGAGTTTGCCCACACGCACCACCGCCGCACAGCTGGGGCTCTTCCTGACCCCCAGCACATCCCCGCTTTTGAAATAAGCCGCTGCCGCCACATCGGCCGTTGGCAACAGGTATTCGATATACACTGGATAGGGCGCGGCCACCGCAAACTCATCGGGCTTGACCAACGCCTGGGCGCGAATCACAAAACCCGGATTGAAAAGATCCGCCGCGCCGAGCACCCGCACTCTGGTCACTTGATAGTCCCCTTCGATGTACGTCAGCAGGGCCGGCCGCTGGAAATTCGTGAGATAATTGCGCAGCAACAAGCCATTGTTGAACTCCTGATCCTTGGTCGACCAGCCGAAAAACTTGTGATACAACTCCTTGGGACCCAGCCCGGTACCACTGGGCGCATCCGCTGCGGCATAGGCTTGCAGCGTTGGCAGACGGTGCAGCTTGCGCAATAGTTCGTAGTTTCTAGGCACCTCAATGTGCTGGAACACATCCAGGCACACGAACCAAATGATGACAGCCAAACACAGCGCCAGCGCATTAAATAACAGCCACCAGAAATAGGCAGGACGTCTCGGCTTGGGCTCTTTCTGGATGGCTGGCATGACTTTGTGGCGGGTCCGCAGCGGTACTCCTCAGCGTGGCCACTGCTCGCGCGCAGCGGAGAGGTAACCGGCGCAGGACCGATTGCCAACCGCAAATCGTGAAATTCGTCACCCCTGTGGCAGTTGCCAGCATTGAGGTGGACCCCGGAGTCCGGCCACGCAGTGGCTAAACTAAGCTAGGGTGGTGGGCTGCGGGAAATGGACAGGAGATCATGGATGTCAGATCAAGGATGAAGTTGGAGGCTGCCCAATTTCGCCGCGCCGGGGGGCAAGAGGGTTGTTCACAGGCCCGGTCGTCGAGAATGGGTCCCGAAAAACTCGTCGGAGACGGCCGGAGTCTGTGAACAACCCGGTGGTCATGCGGCCTCCTGTGTTACCACCTCAGTGGCTTCCTTCGTCACCGGCAATCCTCACGCGAAAACCCTGAAATTGACCGCAATTTCAGGGAATTAAACCCTCCCAGCCTCGTGGCTTTTTTGAAGTCGTAGGCCACGATCTAACGAAAAAACCGCAGCCCCCATTCGCATAGTTCATGCAAATTGTTCATATTCTTTTAATACAAGCGAATCCGCACAGTTTTTGGCAGATCCTGCGTAGTCACCCCCCCGGTCATATCACAGTATGAGCCGTTGCGAACCGTTTTAGCCTGAGGTTCAAAACCCGATCTCTACACCACGACCTTTCGCCTCCCATATCTGCGACTTTTTCCAAGTCTCTAGTCAATTTTCCAAGTCGACGAACCCATCTACCCAGATAAACATACCGATGAAAACCAACTGGAAACTACCGAATTTATCGACTATCAGCCGATGGGGCCTCAACACACCAAGCCATCTGCTGTGGGGTGTCGGCGCCGGTGCCGCGCTGGCAGTGGTTCTCATTTCGTGCACGACCACGCGCACCATGCTTGCCCCGCCAAGCATCCCTGGGGCCACCTTCGTGGGTTCGCAAGAATGCGCCACCTGCCATGAAAAACTCGTCCGCGACTTCCGCACGGCCGACCATGCCAAACTCCAAGCTAAGGGCAAAAACGCCGTTGATATGGGCTGCGAAAGTTGCCACGGCCCCGGTAGCAAGCACGTGGAAGCCGGTGGCGGCAAAGGCCTCATCGTCAATCCGCGCAAATCTCCCGACACCTGCTTCCAATGCCATCTCGACAAGAAAGCCCAGTTCAGCCTGCCCTACACCCATCCGGTACTCGCCGGCAAGGTTAGCTGCGCTGATTGCCACAACCCGCACAGCGGTAACGCCACTAAAGGCGGCGGCACTCAGCTCAGCGGCAAAACCGAAACCTGCCAGCAATGCCACAAGCAACAGACGGGGCCCTTCGTCTTCCCTCACGCTGCCGTCCGCGAAGGCTGCAGCGCCTGTCACAGCCCGCACGGCTCGGTTAATCAGAAGATGCTCAATGAGCGCAATCAAACGTTGTGCTTGAAATGCCACTTCGATGCCAACACCGGGAAAAATTTGGGTCTGGCGACCCACGGCAACGGTAGCAGTGGTCATAGCGGTCTCGGTGGGGACTGGCAGCGCGGCACCTGCTGGAGCGCCGGTTGCCACCAAGCGGTCCACGGATCCAACGTCAACTTTAGACTCCAGTATTAATCCTCGGCGTAAATTCAAACTCTCACTCATCACATGAAAGCGCTTCAATTTTCCGCTCTCCTTCCTCAGTCACAGACTCTCCGCTTGGCCTGCCTCGCGCTCGCCGCTCCGGCACTGGTGATGACCCTCAGTTTCGCTCAAGCTGCCCCCGACGCCACCCCCGCCACCAACTGGGTTGGCTTCACCATCGGCGGGGCTTTCGTCAATGGCAATGAAGCCGCCATGGCTCAGCGCACCCGGACCAACGGTGACTTCTACGGCGGTATCGACTCGCTGCAAGTGAGCCAGGCGCTCAGCAAGACCCACACCCTAACGCTTGAAGGCCACGCCATGCCCGGCTTGGAAGACTATCTTGGCAATCTCAGCCTGACAAATTCCGATATTGGCTATGTCAAGGTCGGCTACAAACAATACCGCACGTTCTATGACGGCAGCGGCGGCTACATGCCACAATTGGCCGGTCTCTACCGCGAGCCGGCTTGGGGCGAAGAACTGCATGTGGACCGCGGCGAGTTTAGCGTTGAAGCGGGTCTGCGCATGGAAAACCTGCCGGAGATCACCTTTAACTACAAGCATAGCTTCCGCGTTGGGGATAAGGACAGCAGCAGTTGGGGAGCGCGTCCGAAGTTGCTGGCCGGTGCAACCTTGGCGGCAGGTGGTAGTAACGTCAATTATGAGTTCGCGCCTTCCTTCTGGCATCTGGATGAAAAGAGCGACATCCTCGCCCTCGACGTCGAGCACACTCTAGGCAACACCGACCTCGCACTCGGCTTGGACTACGAGCATACGTCCTACACCAACTCGCTCAATACCCGCACCGGCGCGGTGACAGTCAGTCCGACAACTGGATTGACCACGGCCAACAGCCAAGTTGCCAGCAGCTTCAAGGAAGAATACGCCATGGACCTGTTCGCAGGCAATATCCATAGCGTGACGCACTTCAACGACAAGTTGTGGCTCTCCGCGGGATTTGCTTACACCTCATCCAATACCAATACCGATGGATCAACGCAGAGCATTACTCCAGTGAATCCCGGCGCAGCCATTCCCTTCAGCACCGCCTTGACTACCACGCGCGTGATCCCCATGGGCGGTGGTCAATCCGAGAGCTGCGTCGGCAACCTCAATCTGATGTGGAATCCAATTCCCGATCTCACCGTCACGCCGTCCGTGCGCATCGAACAGTCGTCACAAAACGCCATTGCTCAGATGCGCCTAACGGCAGTGCCCACTGCTGGCTTTACGCCCACTGCTTCGACCACGGTCTATACGAACCAGATTTACAAGGGTGATCTCAATACCGATAGCGATACGGCAGCCTTGGATCTGCGCTATACCGGCATTGCCGATATGGTACTTTATGCCAAAGGCGAGTGGGAGCGCCAGGACCAAACCAATTATAATAGTGGCGTTTTCTACCAGAGCATTGCGTACAACGGAACGGTGACTGGCGGACCTAACTCCGATTTCTTCCGCGAAGGAATCACCGTCAATCAACAGGACTACACGGTGGGTGCCAACTGGTATCCGCTCCGCAGTTTGAGCTTTGCCCTGCAGGGACGCTATTGCCAACGCAATGACGAATCCAACCCAAGTGTGATCAAGGGCACCGTAGCTGCCTTGGGCCTCGCGCCCGAAATGATAGGCCTCGATACCACCACCGATGCTGCCAATCTGCGTGTGACATGGCATGCCCTGAACAACCTGTCCTTGGTGACCCGCTACGACTATCGAGAAACGGAATATAACAACCGTGGCGTCCGCTGGAGTCCGTCGACTTCCTTGCCAGGGACTATCCAAACCCCACCGCCTGCTGTGGTGACCGGTCCCACCTCACCAGCAGACACGGGTATTTTGCCAGAAGTGCTATCAGGCCGCGTGATGTCCAACATCTTGAGCGAAAGCGTCACATGGATGCCCATGGAACGTCTCTATCTGCAAGCCAGCGCAAGCTATACTTGGGCGCAAACCAGCACGAATACGCAGATGGTTCCCGATTCGCGCAACGATTACTTTACCGGCAGCCTGTCGCTCGGATATGCGATTGATAATCGGACGGACCTCACGGCCAGTTACACCTACTACGTCACGAAGAACTACACCCAACAAGGCAGTCCTTACACAGCTGGCGTCTCAGGTAATTCTGTCTCACCCATCCCGTATGCCATGGGCTACGGCCTCAATACTCAGGAAAATTCCGTGAGCCTAACGCTCAACCGGATGATCACGCCCACCATGGTGTGGAATCTGCGCTATGCCTTGATAAGCAGCCAAACCACGGGTGCCTTGCAGGACCAGAGCGGTGGCTTCAATGACTACACCGCGCAGATGATCTCCACCGGTTTGCAAATTCGCTTCTGATATGCTAGACTCGACGGCTATTTGAACCAAACCAAAATGAAATATGATCATGAACACGAAACTACACGCATCTATACTCTCGGCAGCTCTGCTGATTGCCGCGCCCGCGGCTTTTGGTGACGGCGCTGAAGTTTACGCCAAAAATTGTGCATCTTGCCACGGCAAGGATGGCAAGGGAGAAACCACCATGGGCAAGAAAGCCAAGGTCAAGGATTACACCGACGCCACAGTGCAGGCTTCCTTCACCGACGCCGAAGCCCTCAAGGCGATCCATGAAGGCAAGGAAAAGATGAAGGGCTACAAGGACAAAGTCACCGAGGCGGAAGCCAAGGAACTCGTCGCCTACATCCGCGCCTTCAAGAAATAACCCGCGGTGGCGGCAGCCCACCGCCAAGCATCCTCGGCGTGAGTTCGGCAACGAGCTCCCGCCTTTTTCAGCGCAAACTCCGGACTTCGGGTTGAACCCCAAAACCACCGTTATCATCGCAGCCTTGTGAGAGAAACCCCGCCGCCCCCATGAGCAAAGAAAATATTACCGCCGCCCCTCCTCTGCACACTCGCCTCAGCCGCCTGCACAACTGGCTCAGCCTCGCCGGCCTGCTGCTTGCCGTATCGGCATTTTTTGCCTTTATGCTGTTGTTTTCGGTGGACCTTTTCGCCAGCCACGCCAACCCCTACATGGGTATTCTCGCCTATGTGGTGGCACCTTCGTTCCTATTGCTTGGCTTGGCTGCGGTATTGGTGGGCTATATCCTGGAAACTCGCCGCAT
Organism: Verrucomicrobiota bacterium; assembly: GCA_008932955.1. GTDB lineage: Bacteria > Verrucomicrobiota > Verrucomicrobiia > Verrucomicrobiales > Akkermansiaceae > Luteolibacter. Next base: position 3,184 of record WBXE01000060.1, on the reverse strand, counting down.
TCCTAAAGACCATCCGGAGATGGCCTCCAATTTCATCCTGCACGTCAATCTAACCCGTCGCCGCGACCGCCGCTTGTTAGTCGGATTTATCGGAGGCAGCTTGGGCTTCCTCTTTCTAACGGCGCTGGGCAGTTACCAGACGTATCATATAACCGAGAGCAACAAGTTTTGCGGCGAAGTGTGTCACGTGCCGATGGATCCTCAGTACCAGGCCTATCAGCACTCGGCGCATGCCAGGGTCGCCTGCGTCGCCTGCCACGTAGGTCCCGGTGCCGGCAACTACATCCGCACCAAGATTAGCGGCATGCGCCAGCTCTACCACATGATTCTAAGCGATTTCAACCGGCCCATCGCCTTGCACAACGTCAACCAGCGGCCGGCGCAGGAAACCTGTCAATCCTGCCATTGGGTGCAAAAGCATACTGGCGACCTGCACAAGACCTATCGGCATTTCCTAGCCGACGAGACCAACACGCCCTTCACCGTGCAAATGTTGCTCAAGGTGGGCGGCAGTGATCCGGTGCATGGTCCGGTAGAAGGCATTCACTCGCACATGAATATCGCCAACAAGGTTGAGTTTATCGCCACCGATGAGGGCAGACTCACAATCCCGTGGGTGCGAGTAACCAATGCCAACGAAAAGGTCACCGTGTACCGGACTAAGGAGTTCACGGACGACATTTCCAAGTATGCAATTCGCACCATGGATTGCATGGATTGCCACAACCGCCCGTCCCACAAATACCTCACGCCGAATGGCGCGGTGGATCAATCGATGGCCTTCGGCCGCATTGATCCGAGCCTGCCGTGGGCCAAGGCCAAAGTGGTCAAGGCGTTGGTGCAGACCTATGCCACCCGCGAGGAAGCCAATCAGAAGATTGAGGGTTTCCTGCGTGGCGAATACCCGGGTGAGAAACGGGTGAACGCGCTCATCAAGGAGACCCAGGCGATCTATGAGGCCAATTTCTTCCCGGAGATGAAGGTGGACTGGCGGGTTCACCCCGATATGATCGGTCACAAGGACTCTAACGGCTGCTTTCGTTGCCATGATGGCAAGCACCTGGCCAGTGACGGCAAGAGTTCGATTAAAGGCAGTGATTGCAACGCCTGCCACCTCATCGTCGCCCAAGGGGCCGGCAAGGACCTCGAAAAAGTGGCTGCCAAGGGCCTGACCTTTATCCACATCGACTCAGAAAACTCCGAGCCCTCCTGCAACGAGTGCCACAACGGCCAAACCCAGGAATAGCCTAGGCGGGAGTGCGGGGGCTGGCCACCGCCTGATGGCTGGACGGCCTTGCCCGCGGAGTGCGGGGGCTTGCCACCGCCGATGGCTGGACGGGCTTGCCCGCGGAGTGCGGGGGCTTGCCACCGCCTGATGGCTGGACGGGCTTGCCCGCGGAGTGCGGGGGCTGGCCACCGCCTGATGGCTGCTGGGCGGGCTTGCCCGCCGTGGCGCGGAGCTGTGTATGAGCTGTCACTGAGATGCGCACTCGCCAGCAAGCTGGCTTGGCCTGGCGACAGCAAGCTGTCGCACTCCCACAAAAAAAGCGACTCCGCCTAGGCGGGGTCGCTGAGAGACTAAGCTGGCCGGCTGGCTCAGAGGCCCTTTTTGGAGAGTCGAGTGCCGGGGGTGGCACCTTGCCGGGCCTTGAACTTGGGGTTGGACTTGCAGATGACGTAGACCGTGCCCTTGCGCTTGACAACTTGGCAATCGGCATGGCGGCGCTTGGCGGAAGCCAGTGAGGAAAGAACTTTCATGGGACGGAATGTTTGGAAGAAGATTGAAATCGCAAGGCCGACTGGCGACCGGGGCGCAAAGGCTAGCCGCCACCACTCGCTTGTAAAGCCGTTTTTACGGATTTTTTCCAGTTTGCTGCAGTTTGTGGATAATTTGCCCGTTGCCAGGCGGGTCGTGATCCGCCATCTTGGCCTCAGCGATGGCAGATGTGATTCCGGCGGTAGAAATTTGCGACTTGGTGAAGGATTTTAAGACATCCTTTCGCCGGCAGAAATTGCGTGCCGTCGCCGGGGTCTCCATCCGCATTCAACCCGGCGAAGTTTACGGGCTCATCGGCCCCAATGGCTCGGGCAAATCCACCACCATGAAGGCGCTGCTGGGCTTGGTGGCCCCCACCGCCGGGCGCTGCGCGATTTTCGGCCAGGATTCGCTGCGGGTCGATTCGCGGCGCGAGGTGGGGTTTTTGCCGGAAAACCCGTATTTTTACAAACACCTCAGCGGCACGGAAACCCTGCGGTTTTACGGCAAACTCTGCGGCATGCGCGGCCGTGTCCTCGATGACCGGGTGCGCGAATTGCTCGCACTCGTCGACTTGGAAAGCGCGCGGGACCGGCGGCTAGGCGGCTACTCCAAGGGCATGTTGCAACGCATCGGTCTGGCCCAGGCCTTGGTGCAGGACCCGCGCTTGCTCATTCTCGACGAGCCGACCGCCGGGGTGGACCCGATCGGCTCGCGACAAATCCGCGATTTGATTTTCAGGCTGCGCGAGCGCGGCATGACGGTGTTTCTTTGCTCGCATTTATTGGAGCAAGTGCAGGAGGTGTGCGACCGGGTGGGGATTATTTTCCAAGGCAAAATGGTCAGGGAAGGCCGTCTAGACGATTTGATCGCTATTGAGGATCAAACTGAAATCATCCTGCGCGATGCCAGCCCGGAGCTCATCGCCCGCATCACCGCGCTGGTGGCCACCTGCCCGGGGACTGAACTGGTGCGCAGCGGCAAGCCGCGCACCACCTTGGAGCGGCTGTTCCTCCGCGAAACCCACCGAGACGACCCATGAGCCAGCCCCTTGTTAGCCCCGTCCGTTCTGCCCCCGGCTCGCATTACGGGCGCATCGCGGTGATTGCCACCCATGCATTCACCCAGTTGGTGCGGATGAAGGTGTTTTACTTTCTGGCGGTGTTCGCCGTCATCACCATCGGCAGCAATTTCTTCGACCTGCCGCAACACGTCGGCCCGGAAGCCGCCGGCACCAATGTCCTCAATTCTATCAAGAGCTGGTCGCTGGGCACCATGACCTTATTTTCGGTGGTATTCGCGATTGTGGCCACCGCCCTGCTGCTGCCCAAGGATGTGGAGGACCGCACGCTCTACACGATTCTGGCCAAGCCGGTGCCGCGCCTCGATTATCTGGCGGGAAAATTATTAGGAGTGATATTGCTGGTG
>WBXE01000059.1 GCA_008932955.1 Verrucomicrobiota bacterium | reverse complement strand
GGCGGGGAAAAAGGGGGGACGGTAGAGGTGTTTCGGTGTTTCGGAAGGGCGGTGTTTCGGCGAAAAGAAGAGACAGGAACCTCCAAACTGCGGATTTGGGCAGGGGACAGTGGGTTGCGGCCGAATTCATGGGAATACTCTACAGGCGAAAAAATAGTTATCCGCTCCGCATTGCCAAGGAATTTCGTTGGAAAATTCTTGCAGCGGCGATTTTGAGGTGGCGGACGCCTTCGAGGTCAGGCATTACAGGGTGACAGATAAATAGTAGAGGGGACCTCACGGATCGGGCTGTGATCGGGAGTAAGGAGTTTGTGAACGAGACGTTTGCGCAAGCGAGGGAGCGAATTCTACTTTCCACTTTTCATCTGTCACCATGTACTGCGGAGATCTCATCATCTCGGCGCTGCGGTTTTCGCTCAAACATCGCATACAGCACAGGCAGCACGATGAGAGTCAGGAACGTGGAACTAAGGATGCCCCCGATGACCACGGTGGCGAGCGGACGTTGCACTTCCGCACCGGTGCCGGTGGCAATGGCCATCGGGACGAAGCCGAGTGAGGCGACGAGTGCGGTCATCAAAACCGGTCTCAACCGCGTGATGCTGCCTTCGATTACGGCATCGCGCAGCTTGCGGCCGGCCTCGCGCAATTGATTGAAGTAGGTGATCATGACGAGGCCATTGAGCACAGCGACACCGCTGAGCGCAATAAAGCCCACGGCTGCGGTGATGCTGAAGGGCATGCCGCGCAGCCAGAGCGCCGCCACACCGCCAGTGACTGCGAGCGGAATGCCGGAATAGACGATGAATGCCTGGCGCAGGCTACCAAAAGCCAGGAAGATGAGCACGAAGATCAGCGCCAGCGCGGACGGCACGACCACCGCCAGACGCGTCCGCGCCTCTTGCAGGTTTTTGAACTGTCCGCCGAACTCGACGATATAGCCTTCGGGCAGCTTCACCTGATCCTTGATGCGCTGTGCGGCATCGCGTACGAAGCTCTCCACATCACGACCGTCCAGGTTCACCATCAGCGCAGCCCGGCGATGGCCGTCGTCGCGGTTGATCGGCTCTACGACTTTGACGGTCTTGAAATCGACGACCTGTCCCATGTGAATGAGACCCGCCTCGCCCACGCGCAGCGGCAGGGCTTTGATTTGCTCGTCATCGGCGCGCAGCGCTTCGGGCATGCGCACGACGATGTCACGGCGCTTGTCGCCATCGACGACTCGGCCCACCGTCTCGCCGGCTAGCGCGGCATTGACGGCGCGGTTCACTTCGGCGGCCTGCAGGTTGTAGCGTTGCAGGGCGTCTCGCTTCACATCAATCTGCAGCTGCGGGGTGCGGCCATCGGTTTCAAACTCGACCTGTGCAGCACCGGGAGTGCCTTGGAGGATCTTTTTGGTCTGTTCGGCGAGCTTCTCCAGCACATCGTAATCGTTGCCGAAGATTTTGACCGCGATCTCGGCCTTGGTGCCTTCGAGCATCTCATTAAACCGCATCTCAATGGGCTGGGCAAAGAGGATGTCGTAGTTAGGGTTCATCTTCTTGAGCGCAGCCTCAATGTGTTCGCGTAACTCGGCTTTCGTGGTCGGCCGGCCGGCCGTCTTCGGCCAGTTAGCGAAGTCTTTGTAGAAGATGTAAACGTCGCTCTCATTGGGCGGCATGGGGTCGCTGGCGATGGCGCTCGTGCCGATGCGGGTGAAAATGCGCGTCAGTTCGGGAAAATCCTTGAGCAGCAGGTTCTCTACGGCGATGTCGGTTTTGATAGACTCATCCATACTCATGCCCACGGGCTTGTAGAGCATGGCGGTGATGGAGCCTTCATCCAGCTTCGGCACAAACTCCGCACCGAGGTGATTGAAGAGCCAGACGGATCCGGCGCAAAGCGCGATGGCCGCCGGCACCACGATCCAGCGCAGCTTGAGGGCGAGATTGAGCAGGGGGCGGTAGATGCCCTTTGCCAGACGCATTAGGAAGATGTCGCCTTCATGAATGATGCCGCCGAGCAGGAAGGAGCAGAGCACGGGCATGAGCGTAAGCGCCAGCAGCAGCGCGCCGGTGAGGGCGAGCATCACGGTGATGGCCATCGGGTGGAACATCTTTCCCTCGATGCCGGTGAGAGCGAGGATTGGAATGTAAACAATGGTGATGATGACCACGCCGAAGAACATCGGCGAACCGACCCGCTTGCTGGCGTGCAGCACGACACGGGATCGCTCCTCGGGAGTGAGTTTGCGGCCGAGTTGATGTTGTTTGATGCCTAGTTCGCGTACGATGTTCTCCACGATCACCACCGCGCCATCGATAATGAGGCCGAAGTCCACAGCCCCGAGAGACATCAGGTTTCCCGATACGCCGCTGCGCACCATGCCGATGAGCGCAAAGAGGAAGGACAAGGGGATGGCACAGGCCACGATCAAGGCGGCGCGCCAGTTTCCCAGCAGCAAAAGCAACACCACAACCACCAGGACTGCGCCTTCAAAAAGATTCTTTTCCACTGTGGCGATGGATTTATTGATGAGGATGGAGCGGTCATATTGCGGCTCAATCTCCACGCCTTCCGGCAGTTTGGTTTGAATCTCAGCGATGCGTTCCTTCACGCGCTGCGCCACCTCCCGGCTATTTTCACCCGCGAGCATGAGGGTGGTGCCGATGACGGTTTCCTTGCCGTTCAGCGTGGCGGCTCCGCTGCGGAACTTCACGCCGCTGCTTACCTCGGCCACATCCTTCACCAGCATCGGCTTGACTGCGGCGCCGAACTTGACCGACAGGTTACCGAGATCATCGATAGTATTGACGCAACTGACGGCGCGGATGGTGAGCTGCTCGCCGCCACGGCTGATAATGCCCCCGCCGGCGTTCTCGACGTTCTGTGCGATAATCGCGGCGAGTTCGCTGAAGGTCATGCCAATGTCTTCGAGTGCCTGTGGCTTCGGCTGCACGACGAACTGCCGCTCGTAGCCGCCGGTGCCGTTGATCTCTGCAATGCCCTTGACCGTGCGCAGCAGGGGCTTGATGAGATATTCCTGAAGCTCGCTCAGCTCCAGCAACTGCTCCTGTTCCGTTGCAGGCTTGTTTTTAGCGTCGGTTTTGTAATTAACGTTGTAATAGAAAATTTCACCCAAGCCGGTGCTGATCGGCGCCAGCTTCGGGGCGGTACCCGGCGGCAGGTTGTTCATCGCCGTCTGCAAGCGCTCGGCCACAAGCTGACGGGCATGGTAGATGTCAGTGTTGTCACTGAATTGCAGCGTGATCTGTGAGAGGCCGAACTTCGTCAGGGAGCGCATTTCTTCCACGCCCGGCAATCCTGCCAGCTCGATCTCCAGCGGTCGCGTGACGAGGCGCTCGGACTCCTCGCCAGCGAGTGCAGCGACCTCCGTGTTCACCTGCACTTGCACGCCCGTAATGTCTGGCACGGCGTCCATGGGAAGCCGCGTTGCAGACCACAAACCAGCTCCCAGCAGGGCAAGCGCGCCCAGCAGTACAGAGGCGCGCTGGCGCATCGAGAACTCAAGAATTTTGTCAATCATCGCGCAGCCTTCTTGAAAGTTGAGGTTTTCGACAGATCAAGGCTAGAGCCTGTGAGTTCTTCGAGATGCAGCCTTGCTTCCATCGCCTCCGCTTTTGCGCTGAGCAGTGTATCGACGGCATCGAGATATTTCTGCTGAAGCTCCAGATAGATGGCAGATGCCACGGCACCCTGGCGATAGTGCTTGTCCGCCAGAGCAGCGGCCTCCCGGAAGGCGTCAATTGATTCCGGTTTCCAGTCGCCGATCTCCTCGCGCCGTGCGTCGTAGGTCGCCGCGGCGATGGCGATGTCCTTTTCCAGATCGATCGTGGCCGCTCGCAGCATAGCCTCCGCCTGCCGCTGCTTGGCTTGCGATGTGGCGAGGTTGGCTTCGTTTCGGTTCCACAAAGGCAGAGGGATGGAGATGCCCACGCCCACGATGCGATCGGTCGCGCCAGCCTTTTCCTGCGAATACATCGGGCTTACAGTGATGGCTGGAAATCGCTCATTTTTCCTCAGCGCCACATGGAAGCCTTGTTGCTCCAGCTCCGCCGTCTTGATTTTCATCTCGAAGTTATGGGCGCGCGCCAGTTTCATGAGCTGGTTCTGGGGGGGGAGCCTCACCAGCGCAAAGGCGGGCGCTTGAATCGCGAGTTCATTACCTGCGGGTCTTCCAAGCAGAAGATTCAACTCGATAAGTGACTTCTTTTGCTCAAGAGCGGTGTCCGCCGCCTGACGTCGCAGCGTGAGTGTAGTGGCCTCAATGACGCGCAGTTCCAGCTTGGGGGTGAGACCGGCTGAATCGCGCTGCACCAGCACTTCGCGCAGGCTTTGGAATCGGTCTGCTACTTCGCGGGCTGCAGTTTCGCGTTCTTTTCCTGCAAAGGTCTTGAATGCCAGAGTCCGAACCCGGGCGGTAAGCGCGGCGGTGAATTGCTGGAGACCGAGTTGCGCGAGTTCAAGGTCCTTGTTGGCGATGGCCTTTCTCAATCCGATCCGGCCAGGCCATTCAAAAGTCTGCGACAGTGAAACGGACCAGGCAGCGCCCTCGGCGCGGAAGCTGCCGTCCTGTGAAGTCTTGCGCCCGATCTGGGTACCGAGTTCAGGATTGGCCAGCTTGCCGGATGATTTGAATGTTGCATAGGCAGCTTCGATCTGGGCGATATAATGCAGACGCTCGGGATTTTTGTCCACGGCAGTTGCCACGAGCGAATCGATGTTTACTGGTGGTGCCGCCTGGCTTGTAGAGATGGCTTTGCCAAAGGTGAGTAAAAGGAAGGGCAGGTAATGCGGTTTCATAGTGATGATGCAATGATGTGAGGAGGGTGCGCTGATGAGGCCAAACCAGCGACAGGCGGTCCACATCTGCGCCATACCCAGCAACTGCTGCTAGAACATTGCTTTTGAGGTGGGATTCACGGGAAAATTCCTCAACGCGAAAAAATACTTATCCGGTCTGCTTTGCCAAGGATGATTTTGGAAAATCTCACCATTACAGGCTGACAGATAAATAGTAGAGGGTATGCATCTCCATGCTGCCAAAGCGGAGACATGGGACTTTGGCAGGTCCCATGCCGGAGTCCACTATCCAGCGACTCGTCCGAGTCTCGCCCGCCTTCATCCCAACAAAATCCCCTGCCCTCCCCTGCGCTTCAGCGCGGGTGCAGCATCTCCTTGTCGGTCAACTCGGTGATCCGACGCAAACCGGCAAGCAGGCGCATGAGGGTGAAAAACAGGAAAACCAGGATAGGCACACCGATGACGGCGAAGCCCCAGCCGGTGATTTTAGCGATGATGCTGTTATATACTTCCAGGGCGTCGACGGCACGTGCGTCGAAGCCACGGAAGAACCACCGCGCAAGCGCCACGTTCATCCCCGCACTCACGAAAAATGAGGCGGCAAACAAGCGACTCGCCGCCGCGAGCAACTGCGCATAGCCGCTGTGCACCGCCAACTCGGCGACGCGAGCCTCGATTCTAGGAATATCGAAAATGCTGTCGTTGTAGAGGAATACCCGGATCAGCGGTGTGGCCGTGCGCTGGGAAAATAAGATCGCCACCCCCAGCACCAACGGAATGAGCGCTTCCTTGATGCCAAACAACAGGCCCGCTTCGGGCTTCACCGAGCCATCCGGGTTCCACAGGTAAAGGGTTAGACCGCCGGTTAGCACCACCGACAACAGCCCCAGCCCGGAAAAAAAGTTAGCTTTGCGGTTTTTGACGAAATACCAGACGCCGTAGCCGATAGGCAGGGCGAGAGCGATGATGATGGCCTTGACTGGTCCCAGGTGCCACGGGCGCACCGCCTTGCCGAGCAAGGCCTGCAGCTGCGGATCCTTGCTGAAGAGGCTCAGAATCATCACTGGCACCAGCACGTTGATGAGGATGTTAGCGAGCGGGTGTTCGTCGTTGCGTTTGGGGGCGGTCATCGGTTGAGGTCGTGGAAAAGCTCACCACTAAGCATGGAAGCAGCTGTTGACAAGCCAAAGCGCTCAAGAAAAAACCGGTCTTAGTCCGCGTCCCATGGCGACCTTTGCTGCTTTGCGGCAAGCAAATCTTTCATTATCCGTGTAATCCCTGCTTCCTTCCACCATCGCCCTCATTGGCAAAGACACGACAATAAGGTCGTGACTCCTTAGCGCCGATGGCAGGCAAATCGCCCTTGCGGAGGCACGATGGACGCGCCACCCTGCGCCTGTGAAAATTCGCCTTCGCCCAACTGGATGCCGCCACGGCGCTAACTCGTTACGCCCGGTGGCGGGATCGGGGCAATAATGAGCGCCGACCTTGGCTCGCTCGCCTTGGCGATGTTCGCGGCGTTGTGCGTCGGTGTATCCAAAGCAGGCTTCGGTGGGCTGTCTATGATTTCGGTGGTGGTGTTTGCCGAGATTTACGGCGCACGCCTATCCACCGGCTTGGCACTGCCCTTGCTCATCGCCGCCGACCTCACCGTCTATCCGGCGTTCCGGCGCTGCGGGTCATGGCGACCGGTGTGGCCGCTGCTGCTACCGACTGCGGTGGGTTTGCTAGGCGGGTGGTTTTTGCTAGGAAAAATCGACGATGTGCTGGCGCGGCGGATCATCGGTGGGGTGGTACTGGCGATGGTGGCAGTGCAACTCGGGCGGCGGCAGTGGCCGCAGGCCTATCAGGAAATGGCGGACTCGCGCGGGTTCGGTCTGGCGGCCGGGGTGGCAGGTGGGTTTGCCACGATGCTAGCCAACGCGGCGGGACCGATCATCCAACTTTTTTTATTGTCGCGGCGCTTCGGCAAGATGGACTTGGTAGGCGTAGGCGCGCGGTTTTTCCTGTTGGTCAATCTAGCAAAAGTTCCGCTGAGTGCAAAGTTGGCCCTGATCAGCCCGGCGAGTTTACTGGAAAATGCCAAGTTACTGCCGGCGATGTGGCTGGGCGTGTGGCTCGGCGGCAAGCTGCTGCGGCGGGTGCCGCAGCGCCTGTTCGAGTGGCTGGTGGTCATTTTTGCCATCCTTGCAGGCCTGCGCCTGACCCTGGCATGACCCCCGGCAGGGATTACTTGGTTGCCGGGGGCGCTGGCTTGCCGCGATTCGCCGCAGCGGCGCGCTCCGCGAGCACCTTGTTGAGTGCGCGGTCATAAGTTAGAAGACCATTGCACTCGGTTTCCACGTCGGTGAACTGGGTGTAGATGACGGCCGACAGACCGGCGGAGGCATTGAGTTCCCAGGCCTTGGCCAGCAGTTTCTCATATCCTGTGGTTAGATCGGCGATGCTCTTGGTGCCTTCGTAGCCCCAAGTTTTCTTGCTCCAGGTGTGGCCGTCGACCGGCAGGCCCAGGCCGCCGAATTCACCTAACACCGCCGCGCGGTTGGCTTCCGGCTTGGGTGACTCGGGACCAGGATAACTATGCTTGTCGATCACGTCGCCGCAATTTTTATCGTCATTGCCGCTGGCGTTGTTGACCAAGCGGGATGGATCGAGAGTTTTGACTGCTGCCACCAGTGCCTCGGTGTCGTGCTGGCCCTGATTTTCGTTGAAGACCACCCACATAATGATGGATGGATGATCCCAGTGACTGGTCACCATGTTCACCAGTTCCACTTTGAACTGCGCATTGTCGAGGGGCTGCGGTTTGTCGGTATAGGAGTTGGCGCAGGGCATGTCCTGCCAGACTAACAGACCCAGCTTGTCGCACCAATAGTACCAGCGGTCCGGCTCGACCTTGACGTGCTTGCGGGTGGTGTTGAAGCCGAGGCGCTTGGTTTCCGAGATATCGAAGCGCAAGGCCTCATCCGTCGGCGCAGTGTAGAGCCCGTCCGGCCAGAACCCCTGGTCGAGAGGCCCGACCTGAAACACCGGCTGGCCATTGAAGAGCATGCGGGTGACTCCCTTGTCGTCTTTGCCAAGCGCGATTTTGCGCATGCCGAAATAACTGGTGACCGCGTCAGCATGCGGCGCGCTGTGCTGGCCGCTGGCAGTGACCTTCAGATCGTAGAGGAAGGGCGCATCGGGTGACCACAGTTTCGCCCTGGGAATTTTGACTACGATCTCCTCGTCCGCCAAGCCGTTGGCGGAGCCGATCTTGGTTGGCCCGTCGTAGACCTCGACGGCAGCCTGCAACTGGCCGTCATCTTTGCCGGCGACGGCCGCCACCTTGATCCGCACGCAGCCCTGGTCCACATCCGGGACAATCTTCAGCGATTCGATGTGCGTGGGGGCCACCGGTTCTAACCACACCGTTTGCCAAATCCCGGTGGTCGATGTGTACATGATGCTGCCCGGCTTGAGTTTTTGTTTGCCGCGCGCCTGGCCGCCCAAGTCGGTCGGGTCAAACACTTCGACCGTCATTTCCTGCTGGCCTTGCGCTTTGAGCGCGCTGGTCACATCGAAACTGAAGCCGTCATAACCGCCGCGGTGGATGCCGAGCTCCTTGCCGTTGAGGCTCACCTTAGTTTGCCAATCCACCGCCCCAAAGTGCAACAACACCTGTTGCCCAGCCCAACTCTTGGGTATCTCAAAGCTACGGTGATAGGTCAGGCGCTCGGAGTGCTTCATCACACCGGAGAGTGCCGACTCCACCGGAAAGGGCACCAAGATCCGGGTCTCGGTGCCGTCATCGAGCTTGATGTCCCACAAGCCGTTGAGATTTTGCCAATCCTTGCGAACCATCTGCGGTCGCGGATACTCGGGCAAGACTTTCTCCGGCGAGACGTCCTTTGCCCAGCGCGTCTGCAACGGGCCGACGGCGGGTTGCCATTCAGCAGCTACTAGCGCTGGCACGAACGACAAGGAGGAGAATCCGGCAATGATAAAAGGCAGGTGTTTCATGAGGGGGGTGAAAATGGGTACGGTTGGCTCGCTGTGGGTCTATTCCTAACTTGAAGTGACGCTACGCAATGCCTAGCTTGGAACTTTCAGCCGGGAGGTCATTTTGCGGCTGGCCCGCTAATCTGCGGCCATTGCTGGAGAAACGCCTTGGCCATGACGTCGTGGCCCACTTGGTTCGGATGGATCGGATCGCCGTCGTGAGTCTCTTTCGACCTAGCCAGCATGGGCTTGCGCAAATCAATGACGTGCACGTCATCGCGACCATCGAGCGTGAGCAACCACTTGGCATAGCGGGCCATCACGTTGTCGTAGTAGGCGTAGGGCGAGGTGTAGCCGAACTTGCGCGGATCCTTGTCAGCCTCAACATTCGCATCCGCATCGGCTTTGGCTAGCAACTTCGCCGCGTCCGCCGCACTGGTGCCCTGGGGAAATTCTGGCCCGGGCTTGGCGTAGGGCGGAGCCGTTAGCAGCACCAAGCGGGCACCCGATGCTTGGACCTTTTTGATGAGGGCGGCCACACCAGCCTGATAGGCCGCGAAGCGCTGGTCACTCAAGGGGTGATAGATTCCATCGTTGATGCCGTAGCAGGCGACGACCCACTTTGGCTTGGCATCAGCGAGTTCCTTGTCGAGCCGCGAGAAGAGGCAAGGCCGGCGGCCCGGGTGGTACTCCTCGCTCAAATTGGAAAGTGTTTCACTGCTCTGGCCATGGTTGATCACCTTCCATGGGGGCGACTGCTTGACGAGCTCGGCCTCGATGCTGCGCACATAGCCGCCTGCCGCGGTGATGCTGTCGCCTAGGAAGAGAATCGTTCCGGCAGAGGCTGTTTCCACCGGTCGCTGCGCAGCTTCAGCCGCAGCGAGCGATCCCATGCAAGCCAGCATCCCTAGCAGAATTAGCGATTTCGGCTGCAATGGCGGCATATCTCCTAGCATCGATGTGATTTTGATAGCCAGCTTGTCTTGCGGTGAGTCAATCAAAGCACAAAAATCACCTGTCGTTTTTCTTCGCCTGCTTGGCGAGTTTCTTTTCCTTGGCGGTTTTGGTCGGCAGCTTCTTGGTTTCCTTGCGGGTGTCCTTGGTCTTCATGAGCGTGTGGGGGTGGCAATGGCGACGCCTGGTGGCAGGCGCTGTGCGCAGGTACTAACCTATCCAGCGGTCCCCCGCAACCCAATTCCTATGGCTGGGCCTTGCAATCCGCGAGATTCCAGCCATCTTACCCGCTCCAGTCTTGCCGTCCCATAGCCACCCTAGACCTCATCTCATGTCCATCGCGCCCAAGCCCCGCTCCGCCCTGCTCATCGTTGGGCATGGTTCGACCCAAAACCCGGACTCCTCGGCCCCGTATTTCGAGCACGCCGAGCAAATCCGCCGTCGCGGTTTGTTTGCCGAGGTGCATTGCTGTTTTTGGAAAGAAGAACCATCGATGCGGGAGGCGTCCTATTTATTCGACTCGGATGAAATCTACGTCGTACCGGATTTCATCAGCGAGGGGTATTTCACCCAAGACGTTATCCCGCGCGAACTCCAACTCAGCGGCCCCACCACTGTCTTGCGCGGCAAAACCTTCCACTACTGCCTGCCCGTCGGCGTCCACCCATCGATGACCGACCTGATTTTGCGCCGCGCCAAGGAGGTCGCGCCGGATGCCGATCCTGCGGCCACCACCCTCATCATCACCGGCCACGGCACCGGCTTCAACAAAAACTCAACTAAGGCGATCCACGACCAGGTCGCACTTATCGCCGCCTCCGGCGCAGGCTATGCCGCGGTGGTGGCTGCTTTCATGGAAGAGGCCCCGTTCATCGCCGATTGGGACCAACTCGCCCTCACTCCCAACGTGGTGGTCGTTCCATTCTTCATCTCCGACGGCCTCCACTCGTACCAGGATATCCCCGTCCTGCTTGGCATCGAAACCGAAATCGGCCCCGCCGCTAGCCAACGCGAGGTGTTCCGCCACAACCCCCACTCCCTCCGCGGCAAATCCCTCTTTTACTCCTCCGCCATCGGCACCGAACCCCTCATCGCCGACGTCATCCTCGACCTCATCGGCGACTTCGATATATCTCACAAGATTACTAATGAGCCTGTTGCAACGATTTTTCCGCAATCCGTAGAACCGCTGACAAGCTCCCAAAAACTCCTCCACGCCATCGCTAACGGCGTCCACCGCATCGGTGAAATCGAAATCGGAATCGTTGTTTCAAACGACCGCTTGGAACTGAATGACCAGATTACCAAACCGACGACTGAAACGAGCGATTCCAACCAACGCTTTAGCCTTTGCCACGCCGCCGACGTCGCGTTGCGAGACGCGAATGGGGCCCCCGGCCTAACGACCTATGCTGGTCCAGGGGCGGCGCGTGAGATTGCAGCGTATGCGGAGGACGGGACTTACCGGTTTCTCCATGCGCAGCGGAATTTGCGCCGGGGCTGGCTGCTGTGCTTGGACACAGTGGAGGACCTGCGACTGGCCCTGGACCAATTCTATCCAGCCTGCGTGGGCCTGTGGCTGGCCCAGCAAGACGCTAGCCTCGAGGTCGAGCACCTGCGCGACAAACTGCAACGCCAAAGCGGCATGTATCAACGCGTACGCAGCCTCAGCAACGAGGCTCTCCAAGAGCTGGTGCCGCTTACCTGCAGCTCCGCTGTGCCCTGTGCCAGACACCTGCTCTGGCAAGTGGATGCCGACACGCCGCTGCTCCCCAGCGCCGCCAGCCACCGCCGCGGTCTCCCTGACGATGTTCCAGCGGCCGCAGCCATCCCCCTGCTCTGCCGCGAGGCATGCAATCATTGGGTCGCCGAGTGCCTCGCCGCCGCCAAAGCCGCCAAGAGCGCCACGCCCGTGAGTCAGTGACTAGCAGTGCCGAGGAGTGCGGGGGCTTGCCCCCGCCTTGGTCGGGGCGGGCTTGCCCGCCGTGGCGCGGAGCCGTGCATGAGTTTCCGCTGTGATGCACACGCGCCAGCAAGCTGCCGCGCGGAGTGCGGGGGCTTGCCCCCGCCCTGGTCGGGGCGGGCTTGCCCGCCGTGGCGCGGAGCCGTGCATGAGGTGCCGCTGCGATGCACACTCGCCAGCAAGCTGGCTAGCTAGGGCGGTGGCGAGCCACCGCACTCCTAGGCACACACTCGCCAGCAAACTGCCGCGCGGAGTGCGGGGGCTTGCCCCCGCCTTGGTCGGGGCGGGCTTGCCCGCCGTGG
>WBXE01000058.1 GCA_008932955.1 Verrucomicrobiota bacterium | reverse complement strand
CGCGAAGATGCTGCATTGCCGGGTAAGATACTTCACGGACGGAGCGGTGATCGGCAGCAAGGAGTTTGTGAACGAGGCGTTTGCGCGAGCGCGGGAGCGCTTCAGCAGCAAGCGCAAGGATGGAGCGCGGGCGATGAGGGGCAGCAGCAGCGGCGCGAAGGGACTGCTGTGGAGTGCCAGGGATTTGCGCGTGGGGGTTTGAAAATTGCCTATTGATTCTAAATACCGCAGTTAGAAACCACGGATTCCACGGATTCCACGGATTCCACGGATTCCACGGATTCCACGGATTCCACGGATTCGACGAATTCGACGAATTCGACGAATTCGACGAATTCGACGGATTCGACGGATTCGACGGATTCGACGGATTCGACGGATTCGACGGATTCGACGGATTCGACGGATTCGACGGATTCGACGGATTTTACGGATTCCACGGATTTTACGGGTCATGACAAGGTGACCGATCAATAGTAGTCTGCGCTTTGAAGTCAGGAGAAACCGACTTCTCCCCACGACACCTGCTGACATGACGCCACCAGCCAGAAGATCCGGATTCAGCAGAGCTCCCAGAAAAGCCCCGGATTTTTTACTATTTATCTGTCACTCTGTAATTTTGCAGGCGCAATGCGAGCGGGCGGCGGTGGTGGGTTTTTTGCTTGTGCTTTAGCGACTGGTGGCTACTTTCAGCAGCGGCTTGGGGCCAGCTTGAAAGCTGCTCTGTCGCCGTTACTTCCGCTCGCAGGCCCGCGCTTTGCCCATGATCCGTGGTCACCCGCAAAACATAAGTCCCCCCAAATGAAAATTATTCCCATCCTGATTCTCGCCGCCGTGTCGGCAAGCACCCTAGCGGCAGCTCCCAAAAAACTGCTCGTCGTCACCACCACCAGTGGCTTCCGCCACAGTTCCATTCCGACACTGGAAAAAGTCATCACGCAACTCGGCCAGAACAGTGGTGAATTCAGCGTGGACTATGTGCGGCAACCGGCCAGCAACCCGGACGCCGCCGCATGGCAGCAGGCGCTCAAGGATGAGTTGCAAAAACTCTCACCGGAGTCGTTGAAAAATTATGATGGGGTGGTATTTGCCAGCACGACGGGAGATTTGCCCATTCCCGACCCGCAGGGCTTGGTGGACTGGATCAAAGCCGGCCACGCGTTCATCGGGATTCACTCGGCGAGCGACACCTTCCACAAGTGGCCAGAGTATAACCAAATACTCGGCGGCGAGTTTGCCGGACACGGCCCGCAGGTCGGCGTGGAATGTTTGAATCAAGACCCGCAGAATCCAGCCAACGCCCATCTAGACAAGAGTTGGACGATTGCCATGGAAGAGGTCTACGAATTCAAAAACTACGATCCCGGCCAAGTGCGCGAGCTGCTCATTCTCGACAAGCATCCGCAGAGCAAGGAGCCCGGGCATTTTGCGGTCAGCTGGTGCAAGCCATTCGGCAAGGGCAAAATCTTCTACACCTCGCTGGGCCACCGCGAAGACCTCATCGATACCGATCCGAATTTGAAGGACCGCAAAAACTCCATCGAGACCAGCAAGGCCTATCAACAGCACCTGCTTGGCGGCATCGAGTGGGCACTGGAATTGAAAAAGGTTGCACCGTAGCGAGGCGCAAGAATATCTATTGCATTGTAGCGGCGCGTCTATGACCGCCGCAGCCCTTGAACCGCCAAGGAACCTGCCGCACTCCAACACTCGCCAGCAAGCTGGCTTGGCCTGGCGGCAGCAAGCTGCCGCACTCCAAGCGCCATCTCATTCACATCGGCGGTCACAGACTGCCGCTACAATCTATCTCAGATGCCTTACGCCAGTTATTATTGCGCGGACACCTATTAGCAACATGAAACCCAACCTAACCTATTTTGCCGGGCTCGACATTGGCGGGACCACCGTTAAAGCCGTGCTGGTCGATGCGCATGGCCAACAGGCGGGCACGCTGGTGGAAGTGCGCAGCTTGGTCAGGGGTGGCTACGCGACAACCTTCGGCCAATTGGAACTGGCGCTTGAGCAACTCGCCGCCGGTGCCTGTATTGAGCGTCAAGCCATCGCCGGGATTGGCTTGGACGTGCCCGCCCCTAGCAGCGACGGAGTGATCTGGGGCCGGGCGAATCTGGGCGACGACTGGGTGGGCACCGACATTCGCGGGCTGCTATCAGCCCGGCTGGGCATACCGGTGTTCATGACCAATGATGGTAACGCCGCCGCGTTGGGTGAATATGCCCTGCGCAAAGATCACACGAGCAGCCTGATGTTAGTAGCCCCCGGCACCGGCTTGGGCGGCGGCTTGGTGCTGCCCGGTGGCCGTTGCTATGAGGGCGTCAATGGACTGGCGCTGGAAGTGGGCCACGTCAGCGTGCCATTCCGCGAGGACGACGACAGCCTACCCAGTTGTTCGTGTGGCCTAACTGGCTGCGCGGAGGCCTGGGTGTCGCTGGTGGCGCTGCGGCGCAGACTGGGGCTGGAGCTGGCCAAGCCGCAATGGGCCGCACATCCGCTCAATCAATCTGCCGCGTGCATCGAGGAGAAGGCGTACCAGCTGCGCGACTTTGCCCAACAAGGTGACGCGCTGGCAGTGAGTCTGTTCCAGCGGCAAGGGTTTATTCTCGGTTACCTGATCGCTGATTTGGTTAGGGTGTTCGATCCGGGGTTGGTGGTCATCGGCGGTGGTCTAGCCGAAACCTCCTTCCGCAATCTCTACATGACTTGGATCGAAGCAGGCTTCGCCAAGCGCGCTTGGCCGGTGTACCGCTTCAGTCCGCTCGACCCGGACCAAGTTAGCACCCGCTTCGAATGGGCCAGCGGCGGGGATGCGGCCGCAGCCATCGGCATGGCCTACACCGCCTGCGAGTTATTCCAGTGAGCCATGTCTGCTTGGCAGGTTTAGCGCAGGGCGTCGCGGCACCAGGTCAGGGCCAGCAGGGCGTAGCCGGTGCCATAGGGGCGGTGGTAGTTATACAAGGGATAGTCCCACCACGAGCCGTCTTTTTCCTGATGGGACAGGATGATGGCGGCGAGGCGTTTGGCATAGGCGGCGCGGCTGGCCTTGGGCAGCAGGCGGGCGGCTTCGGTGGAATAGAAGATACCGTAGTAGTAGAAGTAGCCGGCGATGTGGAACGGCGCCTCATGCGGCACCGGGCGCTTGCGGCCATTGCTCAAAAACCCCTCGCGACCTAGCAACCGCTCCGCCCACTCGGTGAGGACCTGGTCGGTCACTAGAGGGTCGCCGAAGACGCGCAGGCAGGCGTTGCAAGCCTGGGAGCGGCCGAGCGAGCCGGCGGGGCGGTTGATATCGAGGCGGGGCCGGTAGCGGTGTTGGAACGAATAGGTGTAGGAAAAATCCGGGGTGCGCTGGTAATTGATAGAGTCGAGTGCATGTTTGACGAGTTTTTCATCGAGGGTCACGCCCATGGTGGAGCGGGCCTCGGCCATGGCCAGCAGGACGGTGGCGGTGGTGAAGGAGGTAGGCAGGCCGGAGGGTTTTTGGGTGGTAAGGCCATCGAAGATATCGAGGTAGCCCCAGCCGCCGCTGACGTCCTCGTAGCGGTTGACGCGGTCGACTTGCTGTTGGCCCAGGCGTGCCCAGGCGGTCTTTTGGGTGGGGTCGGTTTCGCGTTGATAGAGGCGAGTGATGGCGCGCAGGCCATAGGCGTGCCCCCAACAATTGTAGGTGCAATCCTGGCTGGTGCGGCGCAGCTTGGGTAGCTCGGCGGCGGTCCAAGCGGCGGCTTTGGCGATGGCGGCGGCGACCTCGGGACGGGGGTCGGCGGCATCGATGAGGCCGGCCAGGGCGAGGCCGGAGGCACCGGCGCGGAACGCCTGGTGGCCGCCGGGCAGCGGCGCGTAAATGTTCAAGTCCTTGGTCTGGGTGGCGCCACCCCAGGAGCCGTTCTCGTGTTGATCGGCTAACAAAAAGTCGACACCGCGGCGGATCGCTGAGTCCAGCGACTCGCGGGTGAGCTCTGGCAGTGGGGCGGTTTTTTCGCTAGGTTCGGCCGCGGTGGCGAGCCCCAAGAGGCAAGATCCGAAGACGCAAGACAGCAAGACCCAAGACACAAGATGAAGACACAAGCGAGAACAGGGCGAAGCCGGAGGCTGGGAAGTTCTGGCAGAAAGATTGAACCCGGAAATCGAAGTTAGACAAAACGCGAGGTTAGTTGAACCACGGATTGCACGGATTTTGCGGATGATCATAGGGGGCGATGCGAACTTCCGCTGTCCTGCAAATGGTGAGATAATCCACAGCCAAGAAATCCGTTCAATCCGTGGTTTCATGCTAGAATTTCAGATTGCAGCTTCGGATTGCAGGTTGCAGCCATTGTTGAGCATATTCTGATCTTGGGTCTTGCCGTCTTAGGTCTTCCAGTCTTGGGTCTTTTAAGGTATTAGAATCACTTGCCCGGCTTCCAGGCCGCTGAGAATTTCGCTGGTGTTTTTGTTGGCGCGGCCGCGTTTGACCGGGCGGCGCTCGGTTTTGCCATCAGCCAGTTTGACTTCCGCCGTCCAGCCAGCCGGGGTAAAGGTGAGAGCCTTGGTGGGTACGGCGATGGCCGCGGCTTGTTGGTAGGTGATGAGGGAAACTTCCGCGCTGCTGCCGGGAGCGATGGCGATGGCCGCTGGCCAATTGACCTCGAAGCTGGCGCGGTATCGGCCGTCGATTTCCGGGGCCTCGGCGAGTTTGCTGAGTTTGAGTGAGATATCGAGTTCCTCACGGCCGGCGAGAGAGGCGCGGCCCTTGAGTTCGGGTGTTAGGGAGTGGGCGGCGGCGTCATCGACAAAAGCGGTGAGGCCGAGTTTGGTAGAAGCGGGGATAAAGGTGGCGAACGAGTGTTTGAGGGGGGCATTGCCGCCAAGCATCAGGGTTTTGACCCATTCGCCGCTGCTCCAGCGTCCGTCCTCGATACTGCCATGATAGAACCAACCGGCGGCCGGCGCTACGATTTCACAGAGTTTGCGGTCGGCCTGTAACTTGGCGAGAGCTTCCTTGTCGCGCGCCATAGCCGTGGCGGCGGCTTCCAACTGGATTTTTTGCAGTTTGAGTTGGCGGGGCCAATCGGCTTCACCCTTGGCTAGGGCGAGGGCGGTTTCGTGTTCACTTGCGGCGAGGGTTTCCGCCTCGCGGGGCAGCGCCACCTTGAGCGTGCGGTCATAGTCGAGTTGTTCCATGTGCAGGGCAAATTCGGCGTGTGCCACCGCGTCGCGCTGGCGGGTGAGGATGATCTCCTCGGTTTCCTCGACGAGATCGTCGGCGGCGTACATCTTCGTCAATTGGCGCAACTCCTCGTGTTGGTTTTCGAGGGTTTCCTTGGCGCGCTTGAGGGCATGGGCCGCCTGCTCCTCGGCGGCGCGGCGACGGGTCGTGGTGAAATACTGGTTTTCCTCCTTGGCGTTGCGGGCGGCGCGGCGCAACCCATCGAGTTTGAGCGGCACGGTTTCCGTTAGGTTGGCAAAATCCAGTTCCGCTTGGGCGTGGGTGAGTTCGCTGGTGGCCAGCGCGCGGCCGGCATCGGTGAGTTTCTTGTCGATGTCTTCGCTATCAAATGTGGCGAGCACCTCGCCGGCGGCGACCTTGCTGCCGTGGGCAGCGAGGTGGGTGAATTCAAAGTCAGTCCAAGTCTTGGGTGCGAGGCGGATGGGGGTGGCCTTGTTAGGAATGGCGGTGGCCCCGAAGGTTTGCTCGGTAAAGAAAAGTGTGGGTTGGACGGTCAACTCAGAGGCTTGGGCAAAGCCGCTGAGGAGGACGACGACCAGATGCTGAGGGATGAAGCGGGCCATGGGATGGGATCGGCAGAATCTTATTCGTGAACTGCTCTCACTCGAAGGCTTTACCCTTGCGCGCCAGCCAGATCGGTTGCAGACGGGTTTTTTTTGCGTTAGGTGCCAACGGAATAAGGTGCTCGGCCACCGCAAAACCCGCCCGTTGTAGGCGACGGGTGAGGTTGGGAATCGGCCGCCGCGCAGCAATCGCTAACAGGCCGCCAGCTTGTAACGCCTCGTAAGCCGCTGCCAGCCAGCGGCGGTCGTCGATCCATGGGCGGTTGCGTTCGGTGGTGGGGGAGGCATCCAGATGCAGAGTGATGGCGTGGAGGCTGCCGGCGTGGCGGGCCAGGCCGGAGGGGCCTGGGTCCGGTTCGATCGTGAAGCGTGAATCGGTGTTGAGCGGGCTGGCCGGCAAGTACGCGCGGTGCCATTGCGGCAACTCGGCGAGTGGTTCGGCAACGAAAAACGTCGCGCGCTTTTGCGGCAACGCGGCGGCCACCCCCGCCAGCGTATGACCCAGGGCCAAGCCGATGAGCAAAACCTTCGGTTGGCGTGCAGGACGGAACGGAGCGCAGGCCAAGCGTGCCAGTTCGGCTTCCGCGCCCTCGGTGGCCGGCCCGGCAATTTGTTGGCCTTGGACAATAAGATAGTGGCGACCGTCGTGTTCTTGCAACACGAGTGGGGTCCCGTCGGGGAGGAGTGCTTGGGCGAGGGTGTTGCGCGGTTTCATGAGATGACTTAGGGGGGGCTGGAGTGGACTTACTTGAAATGCCCGGGCCTGTCCATCCCAACGAGGCTCACACCTCAGACACACGACGCAGGACTTGCAGACACAAGAGAAGAATGTCGACCTACGACACGATCTTGGGCTTTTTCAGGACTCAAACCCGCGCTCGCTCTGGGCGTGGAATCGGGAGGCACTTGGGCTAAGGAGCCACCACATGCGTGTGGTGGTAGCCGAAGAGCGGCCCATGACCGAGCATCCAAAGCTCGGTATATGGGCGTTGTTTCTGCACGACGACAGTAAGGTCGTCGCTCCCTAGGATGCCGCAACCGGGCCATGTTCCTGAGAAGGATTCGGGCCCTTGGCCCCCGGGTAAACAGAAAACCCCAGCAAGAGGCCGGGGTTTTCCTAAGTTTTGGATTTTGTTAGGTTTAATTTGTCGCTAGGGAATTAGCCCAAGCTGGCTTTGAGGACGGATGATGGCTTGAAGCCAACGGACTTGGAGGCGTTGATTTTCATGGCTTCGCCGGTCTTGGGGTTGCGACCCATGCGAGCGGCACGCTTTTTCACTTCGAAAGTGCCGAAACCAATGATTTGGACCTTCTTGTCTTTCTTGATGCCCTTGGCGATGGAATCAAGAACGGCTTCGACGGCTTCGTCGGCGGCACGTTTGGTGATGTCTTTACCGAGGGCTTTCTGGACGGCTTCAATAAGTTCTGCTTTGTTCATGACAGGCGCGTTTATCCGAACCCGGGGAAAGACTGACAAGAAAAAAAACCGCGCAAGGCCAATAATTTTTTCCTAGAGCGAGCTTGACTTCAGCGCCTACGTCACGCTTGTGACGGCATTTTAGCATGCTTTGGCAGCCGACATCCGGCGGCGGGTATGACCATTTCATGTGGTTAGGCCGGATTGTTTCGACCTTTCAGTGGCTCGTTCGCGGCAAGAATGCATCACATTTCGCGGTGGTCTCTAAGCCCGATGTGTTTTGTAGCGGCGGCCCGTAACTACTTTTGCGCCTGCGGAAAAAGTAGCTGTGACTTAGATGCATTATAGCGGCCGTCTGTGACCGCCGATGTGAATGAGATGATGCTGGTCGAATAGCCCTGATCCCTGGCCGTTCAAGGGCTGCGGCGGTCATAGACAGGCCGCTACAATGCGGGTTCATAGGCATCATCGACCTCTATCCAATCAACGGGCGCGCAGGAAATATGAAAATTTGCGCAAAAAACGCTTGCGCAGTTCTAGGGCTGGCTCCTACCTTCCGCGGGTCCTATTCATGCGCTTCATTTTCCCTACCATCGCCGTGTTTCTTCTAACGCCTCTTGCCGCGCTGGCTGGAGGTGAGGCTGAGGCGGGTTTGCCGCTGCAGGCGCAATCCATCTGGCAAGTCCTACCCATCACCAATTCGATGGTCATGGGGTGGCTGGCGGTGGGACTCATCACGTTGTTTTGCCGGGCCGCCACCAAACAAATGGCGCTGGTGCCCGCCGGTTTCCAAAACTTTGCCGAGTGGGTGGTGGAGAGCCTGTACGATTTCCTAGCGAGTATTTTGGGACCGTACATGGTGAAGAAGACGTTCTGGTTTTTCGGCAGCATCTTCCTGTTCATCCTAGTGAACAACTTGTTAGGGCTCATCCCCGTCGTCGGTACCATTGGTTACTACAACGAGCACGGTCACATTGTCGGATTTCTGCGCGGTGCCAATGCCGACTTGAACATGACTCTGGCAATGGCACTTATTTTTGCCGTGCTGTGGTTTTACTGGGCACTGACCGAGAACGGCGTGAAGAGCTTTCTCGCGCACATCTTTGCACCGAAGGGGGATTTCCACGGGCTGATGCTCATGTTCATGGTACCCATTTTCTTGGCGGTGGGCTTATTGGAAATTATTTCCATAGCGATCCGGCCGGTGGCACTCACGTTCCGTTTGTTCGGCAATATTTACGGCGGCGAACAAACGATGGAAAAGCTCATGGAATTGGCGCCTAAGTCGCTGGCGTTTCTGCCGGCGCTGCCATTCTACTTCATGGAACTGCTGGTTGGCTTCGTGCAAGCGCTGGTTTTCATGTTACTCACCGCAGTATTTCTGCGCCTCATCTGCGAGCACGCTGGCGAGGAACATCACTGATACTTTTGGCGCTTCGACCATGACTCAATCGTGGGAGCCGCCTGAAACCAACACACCAAACACACCACCACACATTATTATGTCTATCATTCCCATGCTCGCTGAAATCACCGGCAACGTCCACATCGCCATGGCCGCACTCGGTGCCGGTCTCGGTATCGGCATCCTCGGCTCCAAGGCCGCAGAAGCCACCGGCCGCAACCCCGGTGCATCCACCCCCATCCTGGTCATCGCGATCATTCTCGCCGCGCTCGCCGAAGGGGTGTTCATCCTTTCCGCCTTCGCCGTTAAGTAAGTAGCGGTGGTCTTTTAGCGTGTGGGGGCGGGCTTGATCGCCCGTCTCCCGCCCGTTTCCCGTGTTCTCCCTAGCTCAGTTTCCACATCTGTCTGCAATGCTCTCCCTACTCGCTTCAGTCACTGAATCCTCTCAAAACCCGGTTGCCCAACTCTGCGGCAAGTTCGGCGTCAATTGGCCGTTTTTCATTGCCAGTTGCCTCAATTTCGTGCTGGTCATTGGGGTACTCAAGAAATATGCCTTCGGCCCAATCCAACAAATGTTGGAACAACGCCGCGAGCGCATCGCCGAGGGCGAGAACAAACTTAAGCTCATCGAAAAACAACTCGCCGAATCCGAGCAGACGACCACCGCCGCCATTGCCAAGGCCAGCGAAGAGGCCCTGCGCATGATCAACGAGGCCAAACTCGGCGCCGCCACCTTCTCGGAGCAAAAAGTTCAGGAAGCCATCGCCCAGGCCCAACAAATTCTAGTGAAGGCGGAAGCCGCCGCCAAGGCCGACCGTGAGCGGCTCAGCGTCGAGCTCAAACGCGAGTTTGGCCGCTTAGTGGCCGCCACCACCGCGCAAGCGACTGGCAAGATTCTAACTGCCGACGACCAGCACCGCATCAACGAAACCGCCCTTGGCAAGGTCGACGCCTGAGTCCTCGCCTAGCACCTATCTGCCGCCATGAAAATCTCGAAAACCGCAGCAGCCAGCGCCCGCCGACTGTTTGGCTTATGCCAGACCGGAGAGCGCTTGGATGAGGCGAAGCTGCGCACCGTGGTGGCCCGTCTGGCAGAAGCCAAGCCGCGCGATTATCCGGCCATTCTCACCGCCTTGCAACGCCTCACCCGCTTGGCATACGAGCAACGCCAGGTGACCGTGGAGAGCGCGGTGGAACTCGACGAGGCCAGCCAACAGCGGGTGCTCGCCGGTTTGACAAAACAATATGGCCCCGACTTGGTGGCGCAATATCAAATCAATTCCTCACTGCTCGGCGGCCTCCGCATCCGGGTGGGCAACGATGTGTTCGATGGCTCGGTCAAGGGCCGCCTCGAACGCTTCACCAACGCCCTCTGACTCCGCCTTTTTTCCTTTCCAACGACCTCTTACGGACCCCCCCCGAACCCCGACCCACTAGCAACCTTCTCTTATGAGCAGCATCCTCCAGGAACTCGAACAACAAATCGCCGGCATCACCACCTCCGTCGAGAAATCTAACGTCGGCACCGTCCGCCAAGTCGGCGACGGCGTCGCTAAAGTCGAAGGCCTCTCCGACGTGATGCTCAACGAGATGATCGAGTTTGGTGGCGGCGTCACCGGCATGGCGCTCAATCTTGAAGAAAGCGAAGTCGGCGTCGTGCTGCTGGGCGATTATGCCGCAGTGAAGGCCGGCGCCGAGTGCCGCACCACCGGCAAGCTGCTATCAGTGCCCGTCGGCGAAGCGATGCTGGGCCGGGTGGTCAACGCCTTGGGCCAGCCGATTGACGGCAAGGGTGAGATTGCAGCGGCGGCTTACTATCCGATGGAGAAGATTGCCCCCGGCATCATTAAGCGCAAGTCAGTGTCGGTGCCAGTGCAGACGGGCATCATGTCCATCGACGCGATGATTCCCATTGGCCGCGGTCAGCGCGAGTTGATCATTGGCGACCGCTCCACCGGCAAGACAACCATTGCGGTGGACACGATTATTTCCCAGGCCCAGCAAAACAAGGCCGCTGAGCAGGGCAAGCTGCAGAACCACAAACCGATGTATTGCATCTATGTGGCCATCGGTCAGAAACTCTCCAACGTCGCCCGCACTCAGAAAATTTTGGAAGATGCCGGCGCGATGGAATACACCACCATTGTTTCGGCCTCGGCTTCGGACGCCGCGGCCATGCAGTACATTGCGCCCTACGCGGGTTGCGCGATCGCGGAGTATCTGATGGATAAGGGCCAGGACTGCCTCATCGTGTTCGACGACTTATCCAAACACGCGGTAGCCTACCGCCAGGTGTCGCTCATTTTGCGCCGCCCATCCGGCCGCGAAGCCTATCCGGGCGATGTGTTCTATCTGCACTCCCGCTTGCTCGAGCGTTCCGCCCGACTCTCCGCCGCCGCCGGCGGTGGCTCGCTCACCGCGCTGCCCATCATCGAGACCCAGGCCGGCGACGTGTCAGCCTACATCCCGACCAACGTCATTTCTATCACCGACGGGCAGATTTTCCTTGAAACCGACTTGTTCTATCAGGGCATCCGGCCCGCCATTTCCGTTGGCTTGTCGGTGTCGCGCGTCGGATCCGCCGCACAGACTAAGACCATCAAATCAGTAGCCGGCACCACCAAGCTGGACTTGGCGCAGTACCGCGAGTTGCAAGCGTTCGCCCAATTCGGCAGCGACCTGGATGCCTCGACCAAGAAGAAGCTCGAGCGCGGAGCGCGCATCGTCGAGTTGTTCAAACAGAACCAATACAGCCCGCTGGCGATGGAGATGGAATGCATCCATCTGTTCGCTATGCAAAATGGCTACTTCGATGACGTGAAAGTTACCGATGTGAAGCGTTTCCAGGCGGGTCTGGGTGATTTCTTCAACACGCGCAAGAGCGACTTGCTCGACAAGATCCGCAACGAAAAGCCCGACCTCAAGAAGGACGCCGCCATGGTCGAAGTGGTCAAACAGGCCGTCGAAGACTTCAAGAAATCGTGGAAATAACCGGGTTCCGTCAGGATCGTCTTCCTGATAACTGATAACTCATAACTGATAACATATAACTCTCCATGGCCAACCTCCGCGACATCCGCCGCCGTATCAAGTCGGTAAAAAACACCGCCCAGATCACGCGGGCGATGCAGCTTGTCGCCGCGGCCAAGATGAAGAAGGCGCAGGACCAGGCGCTGGCCGGCCGCGCCTATTCCAAGCATCTGCTCCAGACGCTCTTTGACATCCGCAAGAACTTCGGCGAGGAGTCCCATCCCTTCCTCGAACACCGGCCGGGTAACCGCGAGTTGGTGCTGGTGATCTCCACCGACAAAGGCTTGTGCGGTGCGATCAACACCAACCTGGCCCGCAAGATGTTCGCGCACGTCTCAAAGGACGCGCATTTCATCACGGTGGGCCGCAAGCTCCGCAGCGTCTG